>JAJZUK010000142.1 GCA_021847125.1 Pseudomonadota bacterium
ACGGCCTGCCCGGAGTCATCATCGACCGCTATGCCGAGGTGGTCGTGCTGCAGCTACTCTCTTGCGGAGCGGAGCGCTGGCGCGACGAACTGGCGGCGGCGGTGCGCGAACTCACCGGCTGCGCCTGCATCTATGAACGTTCCGATGCCGATGTGCGCGAGCTCGAAGGCTTGCCCGTGAGGAGCGGCGTGCTCCACGGCAGCCTGCCTGCCGCGGGGGTGCAGCTGCACGAACACGGACTCGCCTACGGCGTCGACGTGGCCGCCGGACACAAGACCGGCTTTTATCTCGATCAGCGCGACAATCGCAAGCGCATCGGCGAGCTTGCGCGCGGGCGCGACGTGCTCAACTGCTTTTGCTACAGCGGCGGCTTCACGCTCAACGCGCTCGCGGGCGGCGCGAAATCCGTGCTCTCGGTGGACAGTTCGGCCGACGCGCTGGTGCAGGCGCGCGACAACCTCGGCCGCAATGCGCTGGATGCGGCGCGCGCCGAGTGGCAAGAGGCCGACGTGTTCAAATATCTGCGCGTGCTGCGCGACCAGGGGCGCAGCTACGACCTGATCGTGCTCGACCCGCCCAAGTTCGCGCCCACTGCGGCGTTCGCGGAAAAGGCCGCGCGCGGCTACAAGGACATCAATCTGCTGGCGCTGAAACTGCTGCGGCCGGGCGGGCTGCTCGCGAGCTTTTCCTGCTCCGGCGGGATTCCCGCCGAGTTGTTCCAGAAAATCCTCGCCGGCGCGGCGCTGGACGCCGGCGTGGATGCAGCCATCGTCGGCCGCTTCAGCGCCGCCGCCGACCACCCGGTGCTGCTGTCTTTCCCCGAAGGCGACTATCTGAAAGGCCTGCTGGTCAGACGCGCCTAGGGGATAATCGCCGACTCGAATCGCGCTTCAATTTTTTCAAGGTCAGACATGAAACAGCAGGAAATGGTCCCGGTGACCATACTCACCGGCTTCTTGGGCAGCGGCAAGACCACGCTCTTGAACCGCATCCTCAAGGAGCAGCACGGGAGCCGTATCGCCGTCATCGAAAACGAGTTCGGCGAAGCCGGCATCGACAACGAACTGTTGGTGGCGGACACCGAGGAGCAGATCGTCGAGATGAACAACGGCTGCATCTGTTGCACCGTGCGCGGCGACCTGGTGCGTATCCTGGGCGAGCTGAAGGGAAAACGCGAATCGAAGCAGCTCGATTTCGAGCGCATCATCATCGAGACCACCGGCATGGCCGATCCCGGCCCGGTGGCGCAGACCTTCTTCATGGACGAGGACATCGGCAACTACTATCTGCTCGATTCCATCGTCACCCTGGTGGACGCGAAGCACGCGGACAAGCAGCTCGACGATTTCCGCGAGGCGCAGGAGCAGGTCGGTTTCGCCGATCGCATCCTGCTGTCCAAGACCGATCTGGTCAGCGCGGAGGAACACGAGCGCCTGAAGGCGCGCCTCACCAAGATCAATCCGCGCGCGCCGATCAAGCCGGTGCATTTCGGCAGCACGCCGCTTGCGGACATCCTCGACATTCGCGGCTTCAATCTGAACGCGATCCTCGAGATCGAGCCCGGCTTCCTCGAGGAGGGCGAGCACGAGCACGACGACGCGGTGCATTCCTTCGTGTTCCGCGCGGACCAGCCTTTCGACGGGGTGAAGCTGGAGGAATTCCTCTCCGGCATGATCCAGGTGTACGGCCCGGACCTGCTGCGCTACAAGGGCGTGCTGTGGCTCGCCGAGAACGAGAACCGGGTGGTGTTCCAAGGCGTGCACATGCTCATGGGCGGGGACGTGGGCAAGCCCTGGGGGCCGGAGGAGAAGCGCGGCAGCGTCATGGTGTTCATCGGCAGGAAGCTGCCGCAGGACTTGTTCGTGCAAGGCTTGAAACAGTGCCTGGCCATTTAGGGTAAACCCTCAGGGGCGCGCAGGCGACAGAGTTGGATTAGAATCGCGCCATGTCGTTTTTCCCAATCCAAGGCGCGCGCGCGCTGAAATACCTGTTGCTCGCCTTCATGGTGCTGTTCGCCCAACAGGCGGCGCAGCTGCATGCCCTGGGGCATGCCGAAGACCAGCTGGCGCAGCCGCACCAGGGCAAGGCGCCCGCGCACCCGATCGAGCAGTGCATCGCGTTTCATGCCGTCGGCAGTGCGCTCACCGCAAGCGCTGTGGCGCAGGATTTCGATACCCTGCATATAGAACGCGCCCCCTGGTCCCGTTCCGAGGCGCACAGCTCCTCCGTCTACCGCCTCCCCGTCCGCGCCCCTCCGCAAATCGTCTAGCTTCCGCAAGTTTTCGTGACCTCGGACCGGCTTCGGCCGGCTCCGGCGTCGTTGCTCCACTGGGGCGCATTGCGTAAGGAACACAGACGTGATCAAACACACACTCATGGCGCTGGCCGTGGCCGCCGCCATCGCCGCGCCGGCTGCGGCATCGGCCGCGACCGATACGGAAATAAAGGAACTGCGCGAGCAGGTCCAGCAAATGAAACGGGAGTACGAGCAGCGCATCGGGGCGCTGGAGCAGCGCCTGCAGCAGGCCGAGGGCAAGACACAGAACGCCGAAAGCGCAGCCGCCGCGGCGGCGAACGTTGCCGCGAAAGCGGAAGCGCGCTCGGCCAGCGCGCAGTCTGCCGCAGTCCAGGCCAACAATCACCCCACCTCCGAAGGCGCCTTCAATCCGGCGGTGTCGGTGATCCTGAACGGTGTCTACGGCAATTTGTCCGAGGATCCGGCGCGCTTTCGCATCACCGGCTTCGCCCCGACCGGCGGTGACGTTGCGCCGGGACAGCGCGGCTTCAGCCTGGGCGAATCCGAACTCGCCCTGGCGGCCAACGTGGACCAGAACTTTCGCGGGACCCTGATCGCTACGCTGCAGCCCGACGACCGGGTGGGGGTGGAGGAAGGCTATATGCAGACGCTCGGGCTGTCCCACGGCCTGACGCTGAAGGCGGGGCGCTTCTTTTCCAGCGTCGGCTACCTGAACGAAGTCCACGCCCACGCCTGGGATTTCACCGATGCGCCGCTGGCGAACAAAGTGTTTCTCGGCGGCCAGCTTGCCGACGACGGCGTGCAGCTGCGTTGGCTGGCGCCGACCGACACCTACTTCGAACTGGGCGCCGAAGCCGGCCGCGGCCGCAGCTTTCCCGGCAGCGACCGCGACAAGAACGGCGTTGGTGCGGCCAATCTGTTCGCGCGCCTGGGCGGAGACCTGGGTACAGGCGCGGCCTGGACCCTGGGTCTGTCGAATCTGCGCACCACGGCGCAGAACCGCAACTATGACGACCTGGATTCGACCGGCGCCTCGGTGACCAACAGCTTCAATGGCGCGAGCCGCTTGTGGGTGCTCAACGGCGTGCTCAAATGGGCGCCCGGGGGCAACGCCACCGAGACCAATCTGAAGCTGCAAGGCGAGTATTTCCGGCGCAATGAGGACGGCAATCTTACCTACAATACGGCCAACGTCCCTGCGTTCCGCGGCACCGCGACGGACACGCTGCATGCCGCGCAGTCGGGCTGGTATGCACAGGCGGTCTACCAGTTCATGCCGATGTGGCGCGTCGGCTATCGCTACGACCAGCTCAACCCGGGCAGCGTGAACCTGGGTCTGGTGGACAACGGCACGCTCAGCGCCGCGGATTTGCCGATCTATTCGCGCTACAAGCCCACGCGCAATACGCTGATGTTCGACTTCAGCCCGAGCGAGTTCAGTCGCCTGCGCCTGCAGTTCGCCGACGACAAATCGCGGCTGGGCGCAAGCGACAAGCAGGTGTTCCTGCAATACATCATGAGCCTGGGCGCGCATGGCGCGCACAATTTCTAATCGTTGATTCCGGATTGATCGAACCAATCCTGAAACGTTTATCGAGGATAGCGATGAAAAATTTCATAATCTCAATCATGGCCGGCATGCTCTGGCTGCTGGCACAACCCGCGAGCGCGGCGCTCAAGGTGCTCGCGTGCGAACCGGAGTGGGCCTCCCTGGTGCAGGAACTCGCACGGGACAAGGCGTCGGTGTTCAGCGCCACCACCGCATTGCAGGACGCGCACCATATCGAGGCCAGGCCGAGCCTGATCGCGCGCGCGCGCAACGCCGACCTGGTGGTGTGCACGGGTTCGGAGCTGGAAATCGGCTGGCTGCCGCTGCTGCTGCGGCAATCGGGCAACGCGCGCATCCAGCCGGGCAAGCCCGGCTACCTCGAAGCCTCGCAGCTGGTGCCCCGGCTCGAGATCCCGCAGGCGCTGGACCGCGCCCTGGGGGACATCCATCCCGAGGGCAACCCGCATATCCAGCTCGATCCGCGCAATATCGCGAAAGTAGCGCAGGTGCTCGGAGACCGTCTGGCGCAGCTCGACCCGACCAATGCCGTGGCCTATCGCACCCACACCGCAGATTTCCTCGCGCGCTGGGACGCGGCGATCCGGCGCTGGGAAACCGAAGCGGCTCCGCTGAAAGGCCTGACCATGGTCGTCTATCACCAGAACATGACCTACCTGAATGCCTGGCTGGGCATGCGCGAAGTCGGCAGCCTGGAACCCAAACCCGGCGTGCCGCCGACCACCGCGCATCTTGCCGATCTGGTCGCGCGCATGCAGGCCGCACCGGCCAAGGTGATCGTGTACGTGGCCTACAATAATCCGCAGGCGGCCGAATTCCTGTCCGAGCGCAGCAAAATCCCGGCGGTCATGCTGCCCTTCACGGTCGGCGGCAGCGACAAGGCGAAAGATCTGTTCGGCCTGTTCGACGATACCCTGGCGCGGCTGCTGGCGGTGGTGAAATGAGCAATCCGCTGACGGTCCTGTCCATCCTGGGGCCGGCATTCATCGCCGGTTTGCTGGTCACCGCAGCCCTGGTTCCGTTCGGCTTCGAGGTGCTCAAGCGCGGCATCGTGTTCATCGACCTGGCCGTGGCGCAAATTGCGGGCGTAGG
>JAJZUK010000143.1 GCA_021847125.1 Pseudomonadota bacterium
TCTGCGCGTCGGCGAGGCCCAGCACGACAATGGGCGCGTAAGATCTGCCCGCGGCGGCGCTCGCGAACACGATAGGGTAGTCACGCGCCGCAGTGCTGAATTCGCTGACCGAGAGCGGGAGCGCGTTCACCGAGCGGCAGAACTCCGGCACGGCCCCGGCGGCAGGCAGCCGCACCCGGTGCATTTTCTGCAGCGGCTCGACCTCGCCGTAGCCGAAAGGCGGCGTGAATTTCGGGGCGGCGTGTTTTTTGGCCGGCATGATTTTCCTTGTGCCGCGTTCGCCGCGGCGGAGTGCGTATAATATCGCGATGGCCCGCCTTCGCCCGAGATTCCCTCTGCGCCAATGAGCCTCATCTCCCTGATCGTCGCCCTGCTGCTCGAGCAATGGCGGCCGCTCGCCGATCGCAAATACCTGGTCTCCCTGGCCGTGCGTTTCGCCGATTTCCTGCAGCAGCATTTCAATGCGGGCGAGCGCGCGCACGGCATCATCGCCTGGGTGCTGGGCGTGGTGCCGGCGATGCTGCTCGCGCTCCTGGTCTATTACCTGCTGTTTCGCCTGTCGCCGTTGCTGGCGCTGGGCTTCAACGTGCTGATCCTTTACGTGACCATGGGGTTTCGCCAGGTCGGGCATTATTTTACCGACATTCATTGGGCGCTAAAGAGCGGGGACCTCGAGCGCGCGCGCGCGATCCTGGGCCAGTGGCGCGGCGCGAGTTGCGAGCGGCTGACGGCGGAGGAGGTGGCCCGCCTTACCATCGAGGAGGCCCTGGTGGCCTCGTACCAGCACGTGTTTGCGGTGGTGTTCTGGTTCGTGGTGCTGCCCGGGCCGATCGGCGCGATACTCTACCGGATGTCGGCGTTCCTGCATCGGCGCTGGGCCGGGAGCGGGGACAACGAACTCGCGGCTTTCGGCGACTTCGCCGGCCAGGTGTTCCGCTTGCTCGACTGGGTGCCGGCGCGGCTGACCGGAATCGCGTTCGCCGTTGTCGGCGATTTCGAAGATGCCGCCTATTGCTGGCGCGCGCAGGCAGCGAAATGGCCCGACCCTTCCCTGGGCGTGGTGCTTGCGAGCGGTGCCGGCGCCATGGGTGTGCGCCTGGGCATGCCTTTTCTTTCGGAACTGAGCCCGGTCGACCGGCCGGAACTGGGCTTGGGCGACGAGGCCGACGTCGGATTCCTCGACAGCACCATCGGTTTGGTCTGGCGCGCGCTGGTCGTCATTCTGTTCATATTGCTGCTGCTGGCGATCGCGCGGGCGCTGAGCTAAGGGAGTTCAGTCCTGCGATCGCGGCATGCCGCAATGCCAGCAGGCGCTGAATTGTCCTTCCAGCGCTTCGCCGCAGTTCGGACACTTCCACGCCGGCGCCATCACGGCGGCGCGGCCGAAATCGACCACGATGCGTCGGGCGCGCTCGAAGTCGCGCTCGTCCAGCAGCCATAATTCGGGGGCGCACTCGGTGAACGGGATTTCGCCGGCCAGCCGGCTGAGCAGCTCGTTTCGGATCTGGCAGCGGATGCCTTCGGCCTCCAGCAGGTTTTTCAGGTGATGGACTTCGAGCAGCTTGAGCGAGCTGTACAGCAGGCGCATGGCTATTTCTGCCCGAACTCGGCGCGGCTGATGCGGCGGAACATGTCCAGGCGCCGCGGGTGTACCGCTCCCTGCGCCGCGGCCTGCGTCAGGGCGCAGCCCGGCTCGCTCTGGTGACGGCAGTTCTGAAAGCGGCACTGCCCCAAAAAATCGCGAAACTCGATGAACCCCGACTCCAAGTCCTGCAGCGACAGGTGATGCAGGCCGAATTCCTGCAGCCCGGGGCAGTCGATGAGCGTACTGCGGGGATCGAGCCGGTACAGCCGCGCCTGGGTCGTGGTGTGGCGGCCGGAGGCGAGAAACGCGGAAATTTCCCGGGTGGCGGCGTGCGCGTGCGGAAACAGCGCGTTGACGATGGTCGATTTGCCCATGCCCGACTGTCCCACCAGCACCGTAGCCTCGCCTGCGAACAGCGGGCGCAGCGCCTCGGCTCCCGCCAGCGCCGACAGCTGGATCACGCGATAGCCGGCCTGGATGTAGGGTGCGAGCCGTGCCAGCGCGGCCGCGGCGGCCTGTTTGAGGTCGCACTTGTTGAGCAGGATCAGCGAGCGCATGTTCTGCTGCTCGGCGGCGACCAGGCAGCGGTTGATCAATTCCTCGCTGAAACTGGGTTCGGCCGCGACCACGATGGCGAGTTGCGAGACGTTGGCGGCGATGAGCTTTTGCCGGTGCGCGGCGGCGCGTGCGAATAGCGTGGAGCGTGCATCCACCGCCTCGATCACGCCCTGTGCGGCGGCGGTGCGCGCAAACGCCACGCGATCGCCGCAGGCGACTGTGCTCTGTTTGCCGCGCGGGAAGCAGACGTAGTGGCTGCCGTCGCCGGTTTCGACGAGGTAGTGGCGGCCGTAAGCGGCGATCACTTGGCCGGCGAGCATCAAATCCGGCAAAGGGCCTCGATCCTGGCGGCGCAAATGAAGTCGTTTTCGGATATGCCGCCGATGGAGTGGGTGCAGTAGGCGACACGGCATTGGTCGTAGCCCACCAGCATTTCGGGATGATGGTCTTCGTGCTGCGCGACGGCCGCGACGCTGTTCACGAACGCGATGGTGGCGGCGTAGCTGCCGAAGGCAAACGACTTGCTGATTGCGCCGTCCCGATACTCCCAGCCGGGGAGCTGCGCCAGGCGGGCGTCGATTTGCGCCTGCGTCAGCGGCGGGGTGCCCGCCGCCAGGGGACGGCAGCTGCGCTGGCCGAGTCTGATCGTGGTCATGCCGCTTGCGGCTGCGCCTGCGCCGCGGCGCCCTGCAGCCGGGCGATGCGCGCGAGCGCCGGCGGATGCGAGTCGTAGAAGGCCGAGTACAGCGGATCCGGGGTGAGCGTGGCGGCGTTGTCCTGGTACAGCTTCACCAGCGCGTGGATCAGGTCTGCCGGGATCGCATGGCGCGCGGCGTAGGCGTCGGCTTCGAATTCGTGCTTGCGCGAATACAGGCTGGTGAGCGGATGCAGCAGAAACGTGAACACCGGCACTACCAGGAAGAACAGCAGCAGCGCGAGCGCGGTGGTATGCGCCTGTACGTTGAGGCCGGCGTAGAACCAATCCTGCTTCATCGCGTAGCCGAGTATCCACAGAAACACCAGGCTCAGCGCGAACAAGGTGGCCATGCGCTTCCACACATGGTGGTATTTGAAATGCCCCAGTTCATGCGCGAGCACCGCCTCGATCTCCGCCGGCGCCAGGCGCGCTATCAGGGTATCGAACAGCACGATGCGCTTGGCCGCGCCGAATCCGGTGAAATAGGCATTGCCGTGGCTGGAGCGGCGCGAGCTGTCCATCACGTACAGGCCCTGCGCGCGGAAGCCGCACTTCGCCAGCAGCGCCTCGATGCGGCTCTTCAGCGCCTCGTCCTGCAGCGGCGTGAACTTGTTGAACAGCGGCGCGATCAGGGTGGGGTAGACCGTGAGCACCAGCAAATTGAACGCCATCCAGGTGAGCCAGACATACAGCCACCATTGATCGCCCATGCGCTGCATCAGCCAGAGCACGCAGAATATCAGCGGCAGGCCCAGCGCCGCGCCGATCAGGGTCTGCTTGGCCAGATCGGCGAAGAACAGGCGCAGCGTCATCTTGTTGAAGCCGAAGCGCGCTTCGATGACGAAGGTGCGGTACAGCGACAGCGGCAGATCGACCAGCCCTGAGAGCAGCGCCACGCTGACGATGACGGCGATGCCGTGCGCATAACTGCCGGCGGCGAAGGCGCGCAGCCATAGCTCGTGCAGCGCCTGCAGCGCGCCGCCCAGCGTAAGCGCGAGCAGGAACAGCGCGCCGATCCCGAGGTCGATCATGCCCAGGCGCGTCTTGTCGGTGCTGTAGTCGGCCGCTTTCTGGTGCGCGGCGAGGCCGATGTGCGCGCAGAAGTCCGCCGGTACCCGGTCGCGGCAACGTGCGATGTGCTGGATATGGCGCCGCGCGAGCCAAAAACGCAGGCCCAGCGTGAGCGCGAGTGCTGCGAGAAAGACGGCGGTGAAAGTCTGCATCTGGCTGAAATATGACACAATAAAGCCCTTCAATCAATCAACACTGGAAACGCCGGGATCATGCCGCAGGATCAGAATAATCTCGCCTGGTTAGACCTGGAAATGACCGGACTTGATCCCGACCGGGACAGAATTATCGAGATCGCGATCGTCATCACGGACTCGCAGCTGAACATCGTGGCCGAGTCGCCGGCGTTGGTCGTGCATCAGGCCGACAGCGTGCTCGAAGCGATGGACGACTGGAACAAGTCCACGCACGCGCGCTCCGGACTCATCGCCAAGGTCAAGGCGTCGACGCTGGCGGAAGCGGAAGCCGAACAGCGCTATCTGGATTTCCTCGCGCAATACCTGCCGGCCAAAACCTCGCCGATTTGCGGCAATTCGATCTGCCAGGACCGCAGGTTTCTCGCGCGCCATATGCCGCGGCTGGAGGCCTATTTCCATTACCGCAACCTCGACGTGAGCACGCTGAAGGAACTGGTGAAGCGCTGGAAGCCGGAGCTGGCCAAGGGCCTCACCAAGCACGGCAAGCACGAGGCGCTCGCGGACATCTACGAGTCGATCGAGGAACTCAAGTACTACCGCGAGCACTTCCTGAAAGTCTAGACAACAAACTGCGGGGTTGCACTGTTGCGCGGACGGCGGCCAGTCCGCGCGGATCGCCGCTTGCGCGCGGACGATGAAGCTGTCCGCACGCAAGCGGCGATCTTGAATTAAGACCAACCTCGAACCGGTTTTGCCGTTATCCATAACCGTGTTTTCCCGATACGGATGTGCATTTCATCCGTATCGGGAAAACACGGTTGGCGCGCGCAGCGCGCAG
>JAJZUK010000144.1 GCA_021847125.1 Pseudomonadota bacterium
CCGCATCGCGCTGCGCGAACGTGTCCCTATAGCCCAGATCGATCAGAGCGCGGCAATAAGTCTCTTCGAACAGCAGGTAGCTCGCCAGGTTCGAACCGCTGCGGTTCATGGCGCCGATGCCGCCGAGCACGAATTTCAGCGCCCACGGCAGTTCCTGCACGTGCCGGCCGGCGATGCGCTCGATCGATTCGCTGGGCGAAATAACCAGCACCTTGACCGGCTTGAGCCGCACCCCGGCCTCGAGCCGCTTGTCCTCCGGAATCAGGCTGACCGTATGGTTGATGCGCTGCAGGCGTTCCAGATCCACCGCGAGGCCGTCGAGGAAAATGCTGTTCAGCGCGTGGCCGGCGATCTGCGCGATCGAGGGATAGACGCTGGAGCGCACGCGCGCCGCCTCGACCTGCGCGCGGCCGGTGCCGATCACGAGCACGCGGTCTGCTCCGAGGTGCAGCGCCGGGCTGATCGGCGCGATCTGCCGGATCGAGCCGTCGCCGAAGTATTCGCGGTTGAGTTTCACCGCGGGAAACAGGAAAGGCAGCGCCGAGGATGCCATCAGGTAATCGACATTGAGCGTGGTTGCGGCACCTACGCGCTGCGTGCGCTCCCACGCCTCCAGCCCCGGCCCGCCCTGATAGAAGGAAACGTTCTCGCCGGAGGAATAGCCCGATGCCGTCACCGACACCGCATACAGCGCGCCCGCGTCGATGTTTTCCTGGATGCGCCCGAAATCCAGCGTTTGCTCCAGCATCTCGCGTATCGGCGTGTTGTCGAACAGCGACGCCGGACTGTTGCGCTTGATCCACAGCATCGAGGCGAACCAGCGCGCGCTGGTCATGAGCATGGACCAGGGATCGGCGCGGTAGACGCGCTCTACGCGGAAGTTTTCCCATACCTCGAGCAGGTAGCCGACGCCGCGGCGGAAATGATCGGCATGGATCGCGAGCACCGCGGCGTTGATCGCGCCGGCCGAAGTCCCGCACAGGATGGGAAAGGGGTTCTTCGCCTGGTCGGGCAGCAGATCGCGGACCGCCTTGAGCACGCCTACCTGATAGGCGGCGCGCGCGCCGCCGCCGGTGAGAATCAGACCTGCCCTGGGTCTGGCCCCTTCCATTCCGCTGCTACAGCGAAAGCTGCAACTGGCTGCGCGCCGCGTTTGCGTCCACCACCGTCAGCGCCGCCATGTTGACGATGCGCCGCACCGTCGCCGACGGGGTGAGGATGTGCACCGGTTTGGCCGAGCCGAGCAGGATCGGTCCGAGCGAAATGCCGTCGCCGGCCGCGGTCTTGAGCAGATTGAACGCGATGTTGGCCGCGTCCACCGTGGGCATGAGCAGCAAATTGGCCTCGCCCTTCAGGCGCGAATGCGGGAATGCGGCACGGCGCACGTCCTCGGACAGCGCCGCATCGCCGTGCATCTCGCCGTCGATCTCGAGTTCGGGCGCACGCGCCTGGATCAGCGCCAGCGCCTCGCGCATTTTCACCGCGGTCACCTGGTTGCTGGTGCCGAAGCTCGAATGCGACAGCAGCGCCGCCTTGGGCGTGATGCCGAAGCGGCGTATCTCTTCGGCCGCGAGCACCGCCATCTCGGCCACCTGCTCCGCGCTCGGGTCGAAATTGACGTAGGTGTCGCAGATGAACACGGTGCGTTTGGGCAACAGCAGCACGTTCATGGCGTAGTAGTCCTTCACCCCCGGGCGCAGGCCGATCACCTGATCGACGTAATGCAGGTGCAGCGCATGCGTGCCGAACGTGCCGCAGAGCATGCCGTCGGCGGCGCCGCGGTGCATCATCATGGCGCCGATGAGGGTCAGGCGCCGGCGCATCTCGATCTGGGCATAGTGCTGCGACACGCCGCGACGCTCGGTGAGCCGGTGGTATTCCTCCCAGTATTCGCGATAGCGCGGGTCGTTCTCCGGATTGACCAGGTCGAAATCCGCGCCGGGTTTCATGCGCAGGCCAAAGCGCTCCAGGCGCCGTTCGATCACCGCCGGCCGGCCTACCAGGATCGGTCGCGCCAGCCGCTCGTCCACGATTACCTGGGTCGCGCGCAGGATGCGCTCGTCTTCGCCTTCGGCCATGACGATACGGTTCTTCTGCGCCGTCTTGGCCGCGGAGAACACCGGCTTCATCAGCAGGCCCGAGTGATACACGAACTCGTCCAGCTGCTGCGCATACAGATCGAGGTCGGCGATCGGGCGCGTGGCCACGCCCGAATCCATCGCCGCCTTGGCCACCGCCGGCGCGATCTTGATGATCAGACGCGGATCGAAAGGTTTGGGAATAAGGTATTCGGGCCCGAAGGCGACATTGCGCTCGCCATAGGCCGCGGCGACGATGTCGGACTGCTCCGCCATGGCGAGGTCGGCGATCGCGTGCACGCAGGCGAGCTTCATCGCCTCATTGATCGTGGTCGCGCCCACGTCGAGCGCACCGCGGAAAATGAACGGGAAACACAGGACATTGTTCACCTGGTTGGGGAAGTCCGAGCGGCCGGTGGCGATGACCGCATCGGGACGCGCCGCCTTGGCCAGATCCGGCTGGATCTCCGGCTCCGGATTGGCGAGCGCGAGAATCAGTGGCTTCGCCGCCATCTGCTTCACCATTTCGGGTTTGAGCACCTTGCCCGCGGACAATCCGAGGAACACGTCGGCGCCGCCGATGATGTCGCCGAGGGTGCGCGCATCGGTCTTCTTCGCATAGCGCGCCTTGTTCGGGTCCATCTCCTCCTTGCGCCCCGCATACACCACGCCCTTGATGTCGGAAACCCAAATGTTCTCCATCTTGATGCCCAGACTCACCAACAGGTCGAGGCAGGCGAGCGCCGCCGCGCCGGCGCCTGAAACCACCAGCTTCACCTTGCCTATGTCCTTGCCGACCACGCGCAGCCCGTTCAGGATCGCCGCCCCGACGATGATGGAAGTGCCATGCTGGTCGTCGTGGAACACCGGGATTTTCATGCGTTCGCGCAGCGTCTTTTCGACGTAAAAGCACTCCGGCGCCTTGATGTCCTCGAGGTTGATGCCGCCGAAGGTCGGCTCCAGCGCCGCGATCACTTCCACCAGCTTCACCGGATCGGGCTCGTTCACCTCGATGTCGAAGCAGTCGATGCCGGCAAATTTCTTGAACAGCACCGCCTTGCCTTCCATCACCGGTTTGGATGCGAGCGGGCCGATCGCACCCAACCCGAGCACCGCCGTGCCGTTGGTGACGACGCCCACCAGGTTGCCGCGCGCGGTCAGGTTGCGCGCCTCGGCCGGGTCGCGCACGATCTCCTCGCACGCCATCGCCACCCCCGGCGTATAGGCCAGGCCGAGGTCGCGCTGGTTGATCAGCCCCTTGGTCGGCGTGACCGAAATCTTGCCCGGCTTGGGCAGGCGGTGATAGTCGAGGGCGGCCTTGCGCAATTGGTCTTCCATGATTATTCCTGGGTATGAAACCGGCTGGCGGAGGGGCGGATTATAGTCCCGCGACCGATGGAACGCTAACCGCCGCAGCGCGCAGCCGGCGCTGCGATGAGCGGCGCAAGCGACGAAAACCGTTCGAGCCGGCGCAGCGACTGATGTCATAATGCAGGCATGTCGCTCGCCCGCAGAATGGCCGAAATCCAGCCCTTCCAAGTGATGGAAATTTGGAATCGCGCGAAAGAACTGGAGTCGCAGGGCAGACATATCGTGCAGATGCAGATCGGCGAGCCCGACTTCAGCGCACCCGACCCGGTCGTCGCCGCATGCAGCGAGGCCCTGAAGCACAACCCGATCCACTACACCTCGGCGCTCGGCATGCCGCTGTTGCGCCTTGCGATTTCGCACCACTATCGCGAGCGCTACGGCCTGGACGTCCCGGCCTCCCGCATCGCCGTCACCGCCGGCGCTTCCGGCGCACTCCTGACTGCGACCGGCGTGCTGGTCGATCCCGGCGACGAGTTCCTGATGCCCGACCCCGCCTATCCCTGCAACCGCCACTTCGTGCGCTTCTTCGAAGGAAGGGTCAACAGCATCCCGGTCGGAGCGCAGACGCAATACCAGCTGACGCCCGAACTGATCGAGGCCAACTGGTCGGAGAAAACGCGCGGCGTGCTTATCGCCTCCCCCTCCAACCCCACCGGAACCATGCTCACGCCCGAAGCGTTGCGCGCCATCATCGAGGCGGTCCAGGCGCGCGGCGGGGTGGCGATCGTGGACGAGATCTACCAGGGGCTCACCTATGCGAGCGAGTTCGCAAGCGCGCTCGCCTATTCGGACCGCATTTTTGTGGTCAACAGTTTCTCCAAATATTTCAGCATGACCGGCTGGCGCCTGGGCTGGCTGGTGGTGCCGCAGGATTGCATGCGCGAGGTCGAAAGCTTCGCCCAGAACGCCTTTATCTGCCCTTCGGCGCCGGCCCAGTACGCCGGCCTCGCCGCGTTTGCGCCGGAGACGACCAGGATACTGGAGGAGCGCCGTGAAGAATTCAGGCGGCGGCGCGATTATCTGCTGCCGGCGCTGCGCGAACTGGGATTTTCGATTCCGGTGACGCCGGAGGGGGCGTTCTATATTTACGCCGGCATCGAACGCTTTGCCGCGGACAGCGGAAAATTCGCCCTGGACCTGCTGAACGAGGCCGGTGTCGCGATCACGCCGGGCAAGGATTTCGGCGCCTATCAGGCCGAGCGCTACGTGCGCTTCGCCTATACGCGCTCGATGAGCGATTTGCGCGAGGGTGTTAGCCGGCTGCGGAAATTTCTGGCTAAGCCGCTGTTTGCGGCCGGGAACGCTTGAGCATGTCCTGCATCCGCTGCTTTTCGGCGATCACCTTCTGCGCGTACTGCTGACTGTCGTCGCCGAACGCACCGGCGTAGAGCTGCAGCCCGGGCATCAGGCCGCCTCCACGGCGCACC
>JAJZUK010000145.1 GCA_021847125.1 Pseudomonadota bacterium
TCGGACAAATCCTGCTCGATTGCCGCGCCCTTGCGGTCTACCAGCTGCAGGCCGGCGCGCAGCAGCTGATATTCGCCGGCTGCATCCAAGGGCTCCCAGTGCGCGCTCTGGCTGTTGTAGGCTTCCCAGCTGACTGCCTTGCCCGGGCGGTCGGCGCTGTCGACGATGGCCGCGGAAATCGCGTCCCCCGCGACGGCCTGCTGCGATTCGAGCGTGGCGATGAAGTCGATGCTGGCATCGAGCGCACCGCCGGCCGCGGGCGCCTCGTCCGACGCCTGCGACAGCGTCGGCTCGATGCGCTCGCGCGCCGCGTCCGCCCCGTGCGCCGCCGCCTTGCCGCCCAGGAGCACGTCGTCGTGGCGCGAACCGAAAGCCTCTTCCGATTGGCGTTTGAGCTTGGACTCCTGCAGCTTGTTGTAGGCGAGCACGCCGACCACCACCAGGACGCCTATGCCCAGCAGACCGAGCTGCAGCTCGCTCATGCGCGGTGCCTCGACACACATATATTCATGCGCGCCGCCTCCGTACAGATTGCTCGATGCATAGATTGCGCTGTCGGCGGCCTGCCGCCTTCGCCCGGGTCGCATCCCCGCCTTGCGGGGCCCCTGCTCCTAGGCTCATGCGGCTAATTCCTCTTTCATCCGCAGCGCTTCCTCGATGTCGACCGCGACCACACGCGACACGCCCGATTCCTGCATGGTCACGCCAACCAGCTGGTTCGCCATTTCCATGGTGATCTTATTGTGGCTGATGTAGAGAAACTGGGTATCGGCCGACATGCGCTTCACCAGATCGCAAAAGCGCTCGGTATTGGGATCGTCCAGGGGCGCATCCACCTCGTCCAGCAGGCAGAACGGTGCCGGATTGAGCTGGAACATGGAAAACACCAAGGCCAAGGCGGTGAGCGCCTTTTCGCCGCCTGAAAGCAGGTGAATCGTGGAGGTTTTCTTGCCCGGCGGCTGGGCGATCACCTGCACACCGGCATCCAGAATTTCCTCGCCGGTCATGAGCAGCCGCGCTTCGCCACCGCCGAACAGGCTGGGGAACATCTGCCCGAAATGACCGTTGACGGAATCGAAGGTCTGCTGCAGCATTTCGCGCGTTTCGCGATCGATGCGGCGTATCGCCGCTTCCAGGGTTTCCAGCGCCATGCTCAGGTCGGCCGCCTGCGCATCGAGGAAACCCTTGCGCTCGCGGCTGGCCTGCAATTCCTCCAGGGCGGCCATGTTCACCGCACCCAGGTCGCTGATCGCCTGGGCGAGCCG
Organism: Pseudomonadota bacterium; assembly: GCA_021847125.1. The sequence goes on from JAJZUK010000145.1 coordinate 1,266, forward strand.
GTTGATTTCGGTCTGCAGCGCATTGGGGCGCATGCCCTTTTCCAGCATCGCCGCCAGCGCCGCTTCGTCGGCCCCGGCCTCGAACAATTGGTTCGCGTATTGCTCCTTGTTCAGCCGCGCCGCCTGTTCTTTCAGGCGCAACTCGTTGATGCGGTTGCGCAACGGCTCCAGCTTCTGCTCGCACGCCAGGCGTTCCTCTTCCGCGCTGCGCAGCGCCTGCGCCAGTTCTTCCTGGTGCGAGCGGGCTGCAGCCAGAGCCTGTTCGCGCTGAACCCGTTGCTCCAGCTGAACCTGCAAACGCTGCTTCAGTTCCTCGTCCTGCTGCCCCGCAAGGTCGGCCCTGAGCTGTTCCAGCTGCTGCGCAGCCTTGGCAGATTGCTCTAGTATTACTTGAAGAGAAGATTGTATTTCATTGATTTTGGAAGAACATTCTTTATCATAAAATACCGATTCTTGCTCTTCATGCTCGGCTTGCTGCAGCGCCTGCCGCTGCGCATTCAGCGCCTGCTCGGCGGACTTGTGGGCCTGTTCCGCGGCCTGAACCCGAGCCGTGGCCGCCTCCATGGCCTGCCGATGACTGGCCAGGCTGGCCTCGGCTGCCGCCAGGCTGGCGCGTTCGGTTTCCTGCTGGCGCGAGATTTCGTCCAGTTCCAGCTGGATCTGCCGGCTGCGCTCCTGGAAGCGCTCCAGGCCCTGAGACAGCCTGAGGCTTTCCATCTGCTGCTCGTGCAGCTGCTGCTTCAGCGCAACCGCTTCCTGGCGCAAGCTGGCCAGACGCTGGTTATGGCCGCCCAACGCCGCTTCGACCACATGCTGTTCGGTGCGCGACTGGCGCAGCGCCTCTTCGCTCTGGCGCGACTGGGCGCTCAGATCTTCGATTTCCCGCTGCCGCGCGAGTATGCCGGTATCCCCTGGGTCCGGCGCGTGGAAACTGACCGCGCAGCGCGAGAATTGATGCCCTTCACGGCTCACCAGGATCACGCCCGGGCGCAGCCCCAGCCGGTCCGCGGCGGCAGGCGCGCTCTCGACCGCGTACACCCCGTGCAGCCAATCCTGCATCACGCCGCGCACGGCTTGGTCGTGTATCTCGAGCAAGGAGGCCAGAGGCCGCATGCCTTCCAATGCCGCATCCTCGGTTGCCGTCGTCGCCGCATACACGCTCAGTTTCGCCGGCGGCGCATCCTCCAGCATGCGCTGCAACAGCTCCGGCTGCACCACTTCCACGGCGTGCAGCTTTTCCCGCAGCACCGCCTCGAACGCAGTCTCCCATCCTGCCTCTACCCGCACCTGCTGCCACAACCGCGGCAGCGTATCCAACTGGTGCTTGATCAGCCAGTCGTGAATCTGGGCGCTGCTCTCGACCTGGTCCTGCACCTGCTTCAAGGTCGCCAGGCGCGACTCCAGCCCGGCGTGCTCGCGCTGCTGCGCGTCGAGCTTCTCCTGCGCCGTCCTGCGCGCATGTTCCAGCGCAGGCAGCTGCTCCAGTTGCGCGGCCAGCTGCGCATCCTTGCGCGCAAGCTCTTCCGCCAGGTCGGCGATCTGCCGCTGCTGCTGCTCGAGCGCCGCGGCATCCGGTTTGGCCAGACCCTCGTGTTCGGCGAGCAGGCGCTCTTGCCGCAAATCCAGACCCTGCAGGGTTTTGTCCGCATGGCTGATATGCGTCTGCTCGATCTTCAGCGCCTGTTCGGTCTGCGCCAGGGCGGCACGCTCGGACGCCAGTTGCGCCTGCGCGGCGCGGAATGCCTGGTCCGCCTCGGGCAGCTGCGCCGACTCCGTCGCCACCCGATCGCGCGCCTGCTGCAGCCTTTGTCCCGCGCCGCCCTGCCGTCCCTGCCACAGTGCGAGCGCATCGTTCAATTCGCCCGCCTGCTGCTGCCATTGACCGGTTTGCGCGGTGAGCTGCGCAATCTGGTTCTCCAGGCGGCTGCGGCTCTCGCCGATGTAGCGGATCTCGGTTTCCAGGCGCTGCACTTCGGCGTTGGCGGCGTACAACTCGCCTTGCGCGCTGCTGAGCGCGTCGCCTGCCGTGTAATGCTCGCTGCGCACTTCCTCCAGGCGCTTCTCGATCTCGCGCAAGCGCGCCGTTTCGGCTTCGAGTTCGTTCGCCGCCTTGTCGATTTCGCGCGCGTGGCGCTGCGCCTCGTTATCGGCTTCGATTTTGCGCAGCAGCCACAGCAAGTTCTGTTTGCGCTGCATGTCGCCCTGCAAATCCTTGAACTGCATCGCCACCTGGGCCTGCTGCTCGAGCTTGTCGATCTGCAGCGCCAGTTCCTCGCGGATGTCCGCCACCCGTGACAGATTCTCGCGCGTGTCGTGCAGCCGGTGCTCGGTCTCGCGCCGCCGCTCCTTGTATTTGGAGATGCCCGCCGCCTCTTCCAGGAACACGCGCAGCTCTTCCGGCTTGGCCTCGATGATGCGCGAGATCATGCCCTGCTCGATGATGGCGTAGGCGCGCGGCCCGAGGCCGGTGCCCATGAAAATGTCTTGGATATCGCGCCGGCGTACGTGGCTGTTGTTGATGTAGTAGAGCGACTCGCCCTCGCGCGTCAGCACGCGCTTCACCGCGATTTCCGCATACTGCGACCACTGACCGGCGGCCTTGCCCAGGCTGTTGTCGAAGCTCAATTCGACGCTGGCGCGAGCGATGGGTTTTCTCAGCGCCGAGCCGTTGAAAATGACGTCTTGCATCGATTCGCCGCGCAGCGCGGAGGCTTTGGACTCGCCCAGGACCCAGCGCACGGCGTCGATCACGTTGGATTTGCCGCAGCCGTTCGGGCCGACGATGCCGACCAGTTGGCCGGGTACGGTGATAGAGGTCGGATCGACAAAGGACTTGAATCCGACTAGCTTGATTTGAGTAAGGCGCACTGGATTTTTTTCAGAAAACCGGTTTTCGACCGGATTTTTTCGGAGTTATAGGCAACCGATATAATACCATCTTAACTTTGTTTTCCGAGCCTCGCATGCGCGCCAAACCCAGCCACAAACCAAGCACCTTCGACAATCCCAGCCCAGGGCGCGATTATCTGATTCATATGGAAATTCCGGAGTTCACCTGCCTCTGCCCGCTTACCGGCCAACCCGATTTCGCGCGCTTGGTGCTCGACTACATACCCGAGCGCAAATGCCTGGAATTGAAAAGCCTCAAACTCTACGTCTGGTCTTTCCGTGACCAAGGCGCGTTCCATGAGGCCGTCACCAACCGCATTCTGGACGATCTGGTCGGCGCCACGCGGCCGCGCTTCATGCGTCTGAGCGCAAAATTCCATGTGCGCGGCGGCATTTTCACCACCGTCGTGGCCGAGCATCGCAAGAAAGGCTGGAAGGCTCAGCCCGCCGTAGACTTGCAGCGCTTCGAGTCGTCCTCCAACACCAGCCGATAATAACGCAAGCATTCAACAAGGCAGTCCGTGAATCCCAATCTGGCGAAGCTACAACCCTACCCGTTCGAACGTCTGCGTCTGCTGTTCCAGGACATCCGCCCGGAACCGCGCTATTCCGCAATCAATCTCGGCATAGGCGAACCGAAACACCCGACACCGGAATTCATCCGGCAGGAGCTGGTGCAAAATCTCTCCGGCCTCGCAAGTTACCCGGCTACGGCC
>JAJZUK010000146.1 GCA_021847125.1 Pseudomonadota bacterium
TCGCGCACGCTGGCGCCGGGGGTGGCAAGCAGCAGGGCGAGTTGAATGCGGCTATTCGTATCCTTGCCCTTGGCAAATGCCTGATTGCTCGCGCTGTACTCGCGGCGCTGCTGCTCGGGCGTCATCACCGCTACGCGCTGCGCGTAGCTGATCAGCTCGATGACCTGGCGCCGCTCCAGTTCCTGGTCCGGCACGTTCTGCGTGCGCAAGGCGGCGCAGCCTGCGAGCAGCAGGGCAAGCGCAAATACCAAGCCGTTGCGTATCATGGTCCGATTCATCCTTGTACGCGAGGCAGGCCGACACGGAAATGGGCGCCGGGTGCACGCTTCGCGATCACCTCGATGCTGCCCCGGTGCGCAAGCACCAATTCGCGCGCGATCGCCAAACCCAAGCCGCTGCCTTTGACCCGTCCTTGATGGGCGAGCTTGCCTTCGAAAAACCAGTCAAATACCCGCTCCTGGTCTTCAGCGGCGATGCCGGGACCGGTATCGCCGACCTCCAGCAAAATTCTATCCTGTTCGGCGCGCACGACCAAGGTAATAGTACCGCCTTGCGGGGAATACTTGATCGCGTTTGACAGCAGGTTGTCCAGCACCACGCGCAGCTTGTCCGCGTCGCCGCTCAGCACCGCCGGCTCCAGCTGCAGCGCGAGCTCGAGATCGCGCGCAGCGAGCGCGAGCTTATGCGCCTCGGCTGCCTTGCGCGCAACCTCGGACAGATCGATTGGCTGCAGCGCGAGCCGGTTGACGCTGTCCAGCGCCTGCTGGTAGCCAAGCAGCTCTTCGATCAGCCGCTGCAGCTGCAAGCTGTTGTGCCGCAGGATTTCGGCGATCTCGCTTTGCTGTTGATTGAGCGTTCCGCTGGAGCCGTCCGCCAGCAGTTCGGAGCCTTCGCGCAAGGCCGTCAGCGGTGTCTTGAGTTCGTGCGAAACGTGGTGCAGGAACTTGGTCTTTTGCTGCTCGAGTTCGACCAGCCTCTGCCTCAGCCACTCGAGCCGCTGGCCGAGATATTCCAGGTCTGCAGGACCGCGCACCTGGATGCCGGTCGAGAATTCGGCGCCGCCGAGCTGGCGGATCGCGTGATCGAGCTGGCGTATCGGCTTGGCGATGAGGAAGGCGAATAGTGCGGCGACCAGCACGCCCAGGGGAATCGATGCCGCCAGCTGCCATAGCAAGGAGCTTTGCGTGCGGCGCGCCGCCGCGCCCATGTTTTCGATTTCGCGGTCGATCAGCAGATTGCTTTGCTTGAGCACGCTGGTCGCGAGATCTGAAAGTTCGACGTAGCCGTCGATCATTTGCTTGCGCTCCTCGCGGCGCTCGTGCTTGCCGCCGAGTTGCTCGAACAGAGCCTGCTCCTTCTCTATCGTCTTGTTCAATTCCTGCAGCTGGGTCTCGTCCAGCGGCAGCAGCGACATATCGCTGGTGGTCTGCTTGAAACTGCGGCGCACGGTGGCGTAATCGGCGAGCAAGGAGGCATCGCCGAGAATCAGATATTGCCGCGCCAGGCGCTCCATCGCCGTGACCTGCTCCATCAGCACGCGACTGGCGCGCGCAGCTTCGGCCGCCTGCTCCACTGCCGCCTGGCTCTGGGTCGTGAGCCGGTCGACGTAGGCGCCGGCATTCCACAGCGCCAGGATCAAGGGCAAGGACACCAGGCCAAAGCCCAATAGCAGCAGCTTCAGGAACGATTTCGGATAGCGTAGGCCGGCGAATTCGAAGTTGCGTTTCATGCGGGACCAGGCGCGGGCGTCGGGGATAGAATCATAGCAGCGGGCGGCGCGCAAGCGATGACGGCAGTGCGCAGGTTAGAATGCGCGCATGCGCATAGGCCTTTCCATCTACCGATCCGAGTGCAAGCGATGAAATCTTCAGTCACCGTACGCGCGAGCGAGGAGCGCGACCTTGGCGCAATCGCCGCGATCTACGCCCATCATGTGCTGCATGGCCTGGCGACGTTCGAACTCGTCCCGCCGGATGCGGCGGAAATGGGGCGCCGGCGCGCGCAGGTACTGGCGCTGGGCCTGCCCTATCTGGTGGCGGAAATCGACGGACGGATTGCGGGCTACGCTTATGCGGCACTGTATCGCGAGCGGCCGGCCTACCGCTATACCCTGGAAGATTCGATCTATCTCGATCACGCGATGGTCGGTCGCGGCGCGGGCCGCGCCTTGCTCGATGCGCTGATCGCGGACTGTGCGCGCGCCGGTTACCGTCAGCTGGTCGCGGTCATCGGCGACAGCGCGAACCAGGCATCGATCGGGGTGCATGCCGCCTGCGGCTTCAAATACGCGGGACTGCTGCCCAGCGTCGGATTCAAATTCGGGCGCTGGGTGGATAGCGTATTCATGCAAAGGGAACTGGGCGAGGGCGACCGCAGCCTGCCGGCGACGTAATCGTTCTTAAGTCTGTCTTAATCCTGCGCGCCTAGCATGGGACACACCTACCGCCAGTCCGGGCTGCCTGTTCCGGGCGGAGTGCCCGGTGCGGCGGTGTATCCCGGGGCGGCGCGCCATCGTCGTGCCGACCCTGTATTTCCAGCAAACATACGTGAAGGAGCGAATCCATGAAAACGAATGCATCCCTAATTGCAGTGACCATCGCGGCATCCGGTCTGGCATTTGCCGTCAATGCGGCCGGCGCGCCGCTGAGTGCGCTGCCGGCGACGCAAAAGCAGGGCGAAATAAGCTATCTCAGCGGCGGCATCGGGCAGACCGAGGCGAATGCGATCAAGCACGTGGCCAAGCGCTATCCGCTCGAGCTCGAATTCGTGCTCAAGGCGAAGCCGAAAGACGAATATCTCGCGGAAGTGAAAGTAAGCATCAAGGACGCGCATGACAAGGTGGTGCTCGATACCACGGCGGACGGCCCGTTCCTGCTGGCGCAAATGCCCGCAGGCAAATATACGATCAGTGCCGATCGTCACGGGAAGGTGGAGCGCCGCCGCATAGAGATTGCGGCGAAGGAACACCAGCGCCTCGTGTTCGCCTGGAAATCCTAGCCGCGTATTGCGGGCCGATGCAGTGAAGGCGCAGGGCCGCTGCGGCGATGGCGCGGGGCGGCGCGGCCTACTGCGCCATGGCGCCGGCTGCACTCAGCACGCGGTGCTTGGCGAGGATGAAATCGCTGTGCGCGACGTAGAGCAGTTCGGCAAGCTTGCGCACCAGCTGGTCTTCGTATTCATCGATTTTTCCGTCGGCCATGGCGACGCGCCATAGCCGTTCGATGAACTGGGCCTTGCGCTCGGGTTCAAGGTGCTTGTTGATCAGCGCGACCGGACTATAGTAGGAAACCAGGCGGTTCTCCGGCCTGGCGGCGCTGGCTATCATCGCCGCGAGTTCGTCCTGCGCCAGGCCGAATTGCTCCTGCAGCGCATGCGCTACCGCCTGGTGCTTTTGTTCGGTGCCGGCGGCATCGAGCCGCGCCACCTCCAACAACAGGCCGCAGCAGGCGCCCTGCAGGGCCAAAGCCTCGCGCCGCGCGAGGGTGGCGGGACCGGGGGCAAGCTCATCGAAAAAATCGCGGAACTTCGCTAGCAGCGCGTCAATCATAGGGAAACGGTCTGGAATCGCAATCGTGGCTGGTCTCCTTAGAGTGGAAATCGGCGAAACAGTTCACGCGCGCCTGGCAGCCAAGGCAAGTATTGGCATGATTTAAGTTCGACTTAAGAATGCCCGGCGATACTAGGGTTCGTTGAAAAGAGGAGTCCGAATTCATGAAGCAAACAGCGTTTCGTCTGCCCCCATGGTCCGGCATCGGCACTGTGCTTGCGGCTGCGGTTTTCCTGTGGCTGGGCTTCATCCTGGCGATCGTTTTGACCATCCTCGGCGCCGTGGCCTTGCTGCCTTCGTTGCTGCGCGGCTTATGGACGCGCAGTCGCGCGCCGCGCGCGCCTCGTGGACCGGTAACCATAGAGGGGCGCTACACCAAAAGCCGGCCATGAACCCAACCCGCCACTTGCCGGCCTTCGGCGCTACGGCGCTAGCGCTGGCCGCCGTGCTTTGTTCCGCGCAAGCGCAGGCGCAGGCAGGTCTGCCTGCGGCGCAGCCGCAAGTGCGTACGGCGCCCGCCTATACTTCGATTGCGATCGTGCAGCCGGCAAACGAGGCGACGGTTTTCGACAATGCCGGCAAGGTCGAAGTAAAGGTCGCGCTCTCGCCCGCGCCGGATCTTGATGCAGGAGACCGGATCGCGCTATTGCTCGATGGGCAGCAGGCGGCGCTGCAGAGCGCGACGCAATTCAGGCTGAGCGGAGTGGTGCGCGGAGAGCACAGGCTCGAAGCGCGGATTGTGGACGGCAACGGCAACACCGTGATTGCATCTGCTCCGGTGAAATTCCATTTGTGGCAGGCCTCGCGGCTGTTCCCGAACCGCCGCGGCAAATAGACGCGGCCCCGGCACGCGCGTGCCCAAGCTGCGGCGCTTCGACGCGCCGCAATTGATCCTCGAACCTTGGAATGCATCGCCGCGTGTGCGATTCTGAGGTATAACGGCCTGAGAATTAAGCTAAAATACTATCTCAGCGCCTTTGGTGCCCAGGAAGGGACTCGAACCCCCACAGTGTCGCCACCGCATGGACCTGAACCATGTGCGTCTACCAATTCCGCCACCTGGGCACAAGGTGCGCAATTCTATAGGAAACAAGGATTTTGTCAACGCAGAAACACCCTAAACGTCCCGCCGCGCGTTCTGCGCGCGATCCGCATTACGCGCGCGAAGCCGAGCGTTACGAACATCCGCTACCCAGCCGCGAGTTGATACTGGACACGCTGGCCAAGGAAGGCATCCCGGTGCAGGAGGAAGACCTGCGCCGCCTGCTGCACATCGAGCCGGACGAAGTCGACAGCTTTCGCAGGCGGCTGCGCGCG
>JAJZUK010000147.1 GCA_021847125.1 Pseudomonadota bacterium
CATCGAAATCCATTACCAGGTCGACGCGCTGGCCTGAGGCCACGTCAAACTCATTGACCAGTTTGATTCCGCTTTGCACCGCGCTCGGGGTAATCAGCGCGGTCTCGACTCCGCCCGTAGGGACAACCGAATTGGCGAAGCCCACTGCGGTGTTCGGGTCCAGCACCAGGCGAAGCTGCGTGTAATGCCCCGCTGCCAGCGGTGTCTCGCCCAAGTTGTCGAGCACGCCGTTGGTCAGGCCGAGCAGATTGATTTTCCGCGCCGGCTTGAGGGCTATGTCGGTCCAGCCGGCGTCGGTGTCCGAAGCCGAACTGCTTTGGTGCGCGCGCACTTTGACGACGGTCACGTTCACCGCGTCATAACCGCAGGCTGGCGCGTCGGTCAGGGAAACACCGAGCGTACCGGTTCCCGCTGCCGGGGCAGCGTCGCCGCCGCCGCCGCCGCATGCGGCGACGAACACCGTCAATAGCGTAGCCATCAACCAAGCCAATGGCTTGAACCTGGAATAATTGTCTGACCTTTTCATGTTCGTTGTCCTTTAGAGTGAGCGCGAAAAGCGTTGGCGGATCCCACGTATCGAAAACCGATGTACTGCGGTGAGAAATCGCACGATCCGCTTTTTGGCGCTGACGATCTGTTCGGCAGGCCACATAGCGCGATACGCCGCGCTGCGCAGGGGCTAGCTACCGCAAATTCGTGAAATGCCGGGACGCGGACTGAATGTGCGCTAGTGCACGGATGCGTTGCGGGCAAAAGGCTATAGTTAGCCAATAATTGGTAAATAGTCCGTACATTCCTGCCTTGGAGGCTAGACATGAAACCTTTTGCCCTGAAGACGAAATATGCGTTGGCGCTAGTTCTCGGTGGAATACTTGCGGCAGGCCCGGTGATGGCCGAAAAGCCGGCTTGGGCCGGCGCTGGCAAGGGCGGCAAGGACCAGGGCATGGACCGGCGCGACGAGCCAAGAGGCGAGAAGAGAAGCGAGCGGGGCGACGATGGCGCGAAATCGCGGCGCGACGGCCCGGCCGCCGAAAGACGGGGCCACTTCGAGGACCAGCACCGCACCGTCGTGCGTGAATACTATACCGAGCAATTCCGCGGTGGCCGCTGCCCGCCGGGATTGAAGAAAAAGAACAACGGCTGTATGCCTCCTGGCCAGGCGAAGAAATGGCAGGTCGGCCGGCCCCTGGCGCGCGACGTGATTTACTACTCGGTGCCGCAACCGCTGGTGCTGCAGATCGGCCTGCCGCCCGCCGGCTACCGCTACGTACGCGTGGCCAACGACATTCTGATGATTGCGATCGGAACCGGAATGGTCGTCGACGCCATCCAGGATCTGGGACGGTAGCGGGAGACGCGATTAACGCCGTTCGAGCTCTTGCTCGACGGCAGTGCGGATGGCCTCGACCAGGGTTTCGCGCGCAACCTGGTACAACTCGTCGCGCAGCTGGTCGAACATTCTCTCCACCAGCGGCGCCAGGCCTTGCTTCAGCCGTGCGTCGATCAGGGCATCGATCTCCGGCTGCAATGCGGCGAGCAGCGATATGCGCAGGCTCGCCGCGAGCGCCTTGAGCTGCTCGTCGTCCGGAGGCGCGGAGGCAATGCATTCAGTCAGCAGCGGCAGATCGTCTTGCCCGGAGATCGGTGCCACCACTTCCTCGAGCACCGGGATCCCGGCATAAGGCGCCGCCGGCGCGCGCCCGGGGTGGTGGCGCGCCATCAGCGCATCGGCCTTGCCCAGCAGGTCGTCGGGCTCAGAGCTCATTTCACGATATGAGGGGATACATCCCCTCATGCTCCCCTATATTGGCCGTTGCAAAATCCATTTTGCAACGGGTACTCAAGCAACTGCCTTGGAGAGATCGTGCTTCGCGATCGCGTAGCCGCGGTCGCGGTAAAAGCGAAAGCGCTCGCGCGCCGCCGCGCGGTCGTCTTCGTCCCGGCCGACGATTTCCACCAGGCGCTGGAAGCGGCTGAACGCGGGCGGCCACGCGGAATGCAGATTCAGCAATACCTCGTCGTGCGGCGTGTCCTCGGGGTCGTGGGTGATGAGCACCGGGGTCTCCGCTGCAAGCGGGCTGCGTGTCCTGCAATGCGGCACAAATCCGGTCGGCTGCCAGGTCCAGAGCATTTTGTCGATGCGCTGCGCCTCGATTTCGTCCGGGGCGTAGATCAGCAGGCGCAGCTTCTGTTGCACCGCCTTGGCCGACAGGCGGCAGGCGACCTGCAACTTGTCCGCGGCCTCGAAATAGAAGTCGATGCGCGTCATGGCTGACCGCGACGCTGCCGGGGCGGGGCGGACAGTCCTGCGCTTTGCCCGTCAGGCATCGCCTAAAGCCCTTTTCCCGCCCGTTTCATCAGGAAGCTTGCCAACAACGCGACCGGCCGCCCGGTAGAGCCCTTGTCCTTGCCCGATTTCCAGGCGGTGCCGGCGATGTCCAGATGCGCCCAGTCGAATTTCTTGGCGTAGCGCGACAGAAAACAGGCCGCAGTGACGCTGCCGGCCGGCCGGCCGCCGATATTCGCCATGTCGGCGAAATTGCTTTTCAGCTGCTCCTGGTAGTCGTCCCACAGCGGCATGTGCCAGGCGCGGTCGTAGGCCTCGTCGCCCGCGGCGAGCAGTTCGCGCGCGAGCGCGTCCTTGTTGCTGTACAGGCCGCTGGCGACATGGCCCAGCGCGATCACGCAGGCGCCGGTGAGCGTGGCGACGTCGACCACGGCTTCGGGTTCGAAGCGCTCGGCATAGGTCAGCGCGTCGCACAGGATCAGCCTGCCCTCGGCATCGGTGTTGAGCACCTCTATGGTCTGTCCGGACATGCTGGTGACGATGTCCCCGGGTTTGGTCGCGGCCCCGCCCGGCATGTTTTCGGTGGTCGGGATGATGCCGACCACGTTGAGCCTGAGCTTCATCCGGGCGCAGGCTTCAATCGCGCCGAGCACGCTGGCGGCGCCGCACATGTCGAATTTCATCTCGTCCATCTCGGCGCCGGGTTTGAGCGAAATGCCGCCGGTGTCGAAGGTGATGCCCTTGCCGACCAGCACCACCGGTTTCGCTTTCTTCGCGCCGCCGGCATAGTGGAGCACGATCAGCTTCGGCGGCTGGCGCGAGCCCTGCGCGACCGAAAGCAGCGATCCCATGCCGAGCTTTTCCATGTCCTTGCGTTCCAGCACTTCGACATCGAGTTTCCATTCCCGCGCCAATTTCTTGGCCTGTTCGGCGAGAAACGCCGGCGTGCAGACATTGCCCGGGAGGTTTCCCAGGTCCTTGGCCAGGCTCACGCCCGCGCCTATGGCTTCGCCCTGGCGCAGACCGCGTGCGGCGGCGGCCGCGTCGCGCGCGGCAGCCAGCAGCTCGACATGCGCCAGCGGGCGCGGATCGGTCTTCTTGCTTTTCATCGCGTCGAAGCGATAGGCGCATTCGATGGCCACCTGCGCCACCTGGCGCGCCTTCCAGCCGGCGTCGCGCCGGCCCGCCCGGATTTCGGTGAAGCACAGCGTGAGCATGCCGGCACCGGTCTCCTGCGCGGCCTTGACCGCGGCGCGCGCCGCCTCGCGGTATTCACGCTCGCCGAAGTCCGCCTCAGTGCCCAGGCCGACCAGCAGCACGCGCTCGGCCGCGATGCCCGCGACCCGGTACAGGAGCAGGGTTGCGCCGAGCTTGCCTTCCATGTCGCCGCGGTGCAGCACTTCGCCCAGGGCGCCTTCGGCCGCCCGGTCGAGCGCATTGCCCGCAGCGCTCAGCTTGCGGCCCGCGTACACGCCCACCGCGATGCAGGGGGTGGCGCGCATCTCCGGCGCGCCGCGTTTTGTGCTAAATTGCAATGGCTGCTCCCAATGACCGCTACTTCAAATCAATCGACCGACTACAGCCGATTATCCCTGCTTTGTTCCCGTCAAGTCAAAGTGCGTTGCGCCGAGGCGCGGGGCGTATTCCTTGGAACCCGCCGCCCAATGAACGCTGCGACCGGCCGCTCCAGGGGAGCATGAGGGGCGATGGCCCCTCGTGCCGCGAATAGGTCTTAGGTGGCGATTTTCCAGCGCTCCCTGCTGCGCGAATTCGGCAATCTGGCGGTTGCGGTTTTCGCCGTGCTGTTCGCCATCACCCTCACCACCCAGCTGATCCGCTTTCTCGGCCAGGCCGCCAGCGGCAAACTCCTGTCCGAGGCGGTGCTTGCGCTGCTCGGGTTCTCCGCGCTCAATTATCTGCCGGTCCTGCTGTCGCTGACTTTGTTCATTTCGGTGCTGATGACCATCAGCCGCAGCTACCGCGATTCCGAAATGGTGATCTGGTTCGGCGCCGGGCTGCCGCTCACCGCGTGGGTGCGGCCGGCGCTGATTTTCGCCATGCCGCTGGTGTTCGTGATCGCGCTGCTGTCGCTGTTCCTCGCGCCCTGGGCCAACAACCGCAGCGAGGAGTACCGGCGCCAGCTCAATAGCCGCGACGAGCTGTCGCGCATTGCGCCCGGCGTGTTCCGCGAATCGGCCAACGCCGAGCGCGTGTTTTTCGTCGAGGGTGTCGCCGGCGAATCCGGCAGGGTGCAGAACGTGTTCGTCACCTCTATGCAGCACGGCAGGCTGGGCGTGATGGTCAGCCGGCACGGTTTCGAAGAGACCGCCGCCAACGGCGATCGCTTCATCGTGCTCGCCGACGGCAGGCGCTACGAGGGGAACCCCGGCGACGCCGATTACCGGGTGATGGAATTCAAGCGCTATGCGGCGCGCATCGAGACGCGCGAGGCGACGGTGGAGCAGGTCCCGTCGCGCGCCCTGTCCACGCAGCAACTGCTGACCGAGCCGACCAAGGGCAATCTGGCGGAGCTGCTGTGGCGCATCGGGCTGCCGCTGGCGGCGCTC
>JAJZUK010000148.1 GCA_021847125.1 Pseudomonadota bacterium
GCGACGCGGGGATTCCTATCGTTTCACTGGCACGGCGAAACCTACAGCCTGCCGCCCGGGGCGGTAGGCATTGCCTCCAGCCCCCACTGCAGCAACCAGGCATTCGTCCTGGGACCGAACCTGGGCATGCAATGCCACGTGGAGATGACGCCGGAGATGATCCGCAGCTGGTGCGAATCGGGCAAGGACGAACTTGCGCGCAGCGCCTGCGCTACGGTGCAGACCGCGTCTGAAATCCAGGCCCATCTCCAGCCGCGCGTCGCGGCCTTGAACGCCGTGGCGGCTCGGCTCTACGCGCGCTGGATAACAGGACTGAAGATTTAGTCGCGGAAATTCTGGAACTGCAACGGGATTTCGGCGACGGATTTCTTGACCAGCTGAATCGCCGCCTGCAGGTCGTCCTTCTTGGCGCCGGAGACGCGCACCGCGGTACCCTGGATGCTCGCCTGCACCTTGAGCTTGGCATCCTTGATCAGTTTGACGATTTTTTTCGCCTGTTCCGACTCGATGCCGTTCTTCACCTCGACGGTCTGCTTGACTTTGTCGCCGCCGATTTTTTCGACATCCTTGGGCTCGAGCGCGCGCACATCCACGCCGCGCTTGGCGCACTTGCCGGTGAACACGTCCATCACCTGTTTCAGCTTGAAATCGTCGTCGGCATAAACGGTCAGCGTGAGCTCGGCTTGCTCGATGCGTGCGTCCGAACCTTTGAAGTCGAAGCGGTTGGCGACCTCCTTGTTGCACTGCTCGATCGCGTTCTTGAGTTCGACCTTGTTGACTTCCGAAGTGATGTCGAAGGAGGGCATGGCTGGTCTCTCGTATCAGGCGCTACTGCGTTGGTCGGGTGCCGTGATTATACTGCAGCGCGCGTCTGACGCCGCCGGCGCAAGCCGTTACAATTACCATTGATGCAATCGGGCCCAAAACCCGTCAATGGAGAAGTGAATGGCGCATTGGATACGCTTTGAGCATCAAGGCCAGGCCGGCTTCGGCACGGTCGAAAGCGGCAGCATCAAGGTTCATGCGGGCGACATGTTCGGCGGCGCGCAGCCCACCGGCGCGAGCGTGGCTCTGGCCTCTCGAACCCGGCGACGTGATCGCCTGCGGCACCTCTTTGGGCGTGGGCTCGATGAAGCCGGGCAGCAGCGTCAGCATCGTCATCGACGGCATCGGCACCCTGAGCAACCGCTACGAGTATTAGCGGCACGCGCGCCCGAAAATAAACGGGCCGTTTCGATGATGCCGAAACGGCCCGTGGACGGCAAACGCGCTGCGCTTTACTTCTTCTGCCGCTTGCGCAGATTCGCCGCCCCGCGTGGATCGCGGACTTTTGCCGCCGCGTATGGATCGCGGACTTTCGCCGCGATGCGCATGCGCAGCGCATTGAGGCGGATGAAGCCTTCCGCGTCCTTCTGGTCGTACGCGCCGCGGTCGTCCTCGAACGTGGCGATGTTCGGATCGAACAGCGAATCCGTCTTGGAGTCGCGCCCGACGACGATCACGTTGCCCTTGTACAGCTTGACCCGCACCCAGCCGTTCACGTTCGCCTGCGAGGCGTCGATCATGGTCTGCAGCATGCGCCGCTCCGGGCTCCACCAGTAGCCGTTGTAGATCAGCGCGGCATAGCGCGGCATCAGGTCGTCCTTGAGGTGGGCGACTTCGCGGTCCAGGCATACCGACTCGATCGCGCGGTGCGCACGCAGCATGATGGTGCCGCCGGGGGTTTCGTAACAGCCGCGCGATTTCATGCCGACATAGCGGTTTTCCACCAGGTCGAGCCGCCCGATGCCGTGCTTGCCGCCGAGCTTGTTCAGGGTTTCGAGGACTTTGGCCGGCGACAGTTTCCTGCCGTTGACGGCGACGATATCGCCCTGCCTGTATTCCAGCTCGACGTATTCCGCGCGGTCCGGCGCGTCTTCCGGCGACACGGTCCAGCGCCACATGTCTTCTTCCGGCTCTTTCGCCGGGTTCTCGAGGATGCGGCCTTCGTAGGAAATGTGCAGCAGGTTGGCGTCGGTGCTGTAGGGCGAGCCGGCTTTCTTCTTGCCTACCACCGGAATGCCGTGCTTCTCGGCGTATTTGAGCAGCTTCTCGCGCGACACCAGATCCCATTCGCGCCAGGGCGCGATGACGCGGATATTGGGCTCGAGCGCGTAGTAACCGAGTTCGAAGCGCACCTGGTCGTTGCCCTTGCCGGTGGCGCCGTGCGACACCGCGTCGGCCCCGGTCATGCGCGCGATTTCGATCTGGCGCTTGGCAATGAGCGGGCGGGCGATCGAGGTGCCGAGCAGGTATTCGCCTTCGTAAATGGCATTGGCGCGGAACATCGGAAAAACGAAATCGCGCACGAACTCCTCGCGCAGGTCGTCGATGAAAATCTTCTTCACGCCGAACTGTTTCGCCTTTTTGCGCGCGGGCTCGAGTTCTTCGCCCTGGCCGATATCGGCGGTGAAGGTGATCACCTCGCAGCCATACTGATCCTGCAGCCACTTGAGGATGACCGAGGTATCCAGCCCGCCGGAGTAGGCGAGTACGACTTTTTTCACTCCACTGGTTTTGCTTGACATTTCCTTGCTCGAAAAAATGGTAATTCAGAATTGGGCCGCAGGCGAAGGAACGCCGCCTGCAGCCGATTATTCGATCTTGCCCAGCAGCAGGAATTCCATCAGCGCTTTCTGCGTGTGCAGGCGGTTCTCGGCCTCGTCCCAGACCACGCTCTGCGGCCCGTCGATCACGTCCGCCGATACTTCTTCGCCGCGATGGGCCGGCAGGCAGTGCATGAACACAGCATCGCGGCCGGCGAGCTGCATCATGTCGGCGTCGACCTGCCAGTCGCTGAAGTCGCGTTTGCGTTCTGCGTCCTCCGCCTCGAAGCCCATGCTGGTCCAGACGTCCGTCGTCACCAGATCCGCGCCGCGCGCTGCTTCCATCGGGTCGGCAAAGTGCTCGAAATGCTGCCTGCCGTAGCTGCCTGCGCGCTCGGCTTCCACCTCATAGCCCGGCGGCGTAGACACGTGCAGGTTGAAATCGAAAATCGCCGCCGCCTGCATCCAGGTATTGCAGACGTTGTTGGAGTCGCCTATCCACGCCACCGTCTTGCCGCTGATCGGGCCGCGGTGCTCGATGAAGGTGAAAATGTCGCCCAACACCTGGCACGGGTGATAGTCGTTGGAAAGCCCGTTGATCACCGGCACGCGCGAGACCCCGGCGAAGCGCTCGAGGATGGCCTGCTCGAAGGTGCGGATCATGACGATGTCGACCATGCGCGACACCACCTGCGCCATGTCCTCGACCGGTTCGCCGCGCCCGAGCTGGGTATCGCGGGTGCTGAGGAAGATGGCGCAGCCGCCCAGCTGCTGCATGCCGGCCTCGAACGACAGGCGCGTGCGCGTGGACTGCTTCTCGAAAATCATCGCGAGCGTGCGGTCGGCGAGCGGGTGGTAGGGTTTGTACTGCTTGAACTGGGCCTTGATCCAGCGTGTGCGCTCGAGCAGATGCTCGTATTCCGCGCGGGAAAAATCGCTGAATTGCAGATAATGCCGCGGCTTCATGATGCGTCCCCGGCTTCAGTTTGCCGCAGCCGTCTGGCCGAGGAAATCCCGAATCAGGACGGACAGGCGATCGATGAGCTGCTGCGCCTCGTCGCGGTTGATGATGAGCGGCGGCAGCAGACGTACGATCTTGTCCGCGGTGACGTTGATGAGCAGTCCGGCATCGAGTGCGCGCTGGACCAGTTCCGCGCAGGGGCGGTCGAGCTCGATGCCGAGCATCAGGCCCATGCCGCGCACTGCGACCACGCCCTTGACCTTGGCCAGCGCGGCGCTCAAGCCGGCGCGGATGAAATCGCCGATTTCGGTCGCGTTGTCGAGCAGCTTTTCCTGTTCGATGGCTTCGAGCGTGGTTAGGGCGGCGGCGCAGGCGAAGGGGTTGCCGCCGAATGTGGAGCCATGGTTTCCCGGCTTGAATGCCTCGGCCGCCGCGCCCCGGGCGAGGCAGGCGCCGATCGGCACCCCGCCGGCGAGCCCTTTGGCCAGCGTGACCACGTCCGGATAGAAGCCTGCGTGCTGATAGAAAAACCACTTGCCGGTGCGGCCGAGGCCGCATTGGATCTCGTCGAGCATGAGCAGCCACTGGTACTGGTCGCACAGTGCGCGCAAGCCGCGCAGGTAGTCGAGGTGCGCGATGTTGATGCCGCCTTCGCCCTGGATCGGCTCGACCAGGACCGCCACCACGTTGCGGTTGTTCTGCGCCACCTGGCGCACGGCCTCCAGATCGTCGTAGGGCACGCGCACGAAGCCGGACACCAGCGGCTCGAATCCGGCGTGCACCTTGCGGCTGCCTGTGGCCGAGAGCGTGGCCAGGGTGCGGCCATGAAACGCCTTCTCCATCACCACGATCGCAGGATTCTCTATGCTCTTGCTCTTGGCGTACAGGCGCGCGATCTTGATTGCAGCCTCGTTCGCCTCGCAGCCGGAATTGCAGAAGAATACCTTGTCCATGCCGCTGATCGCGGCCAGCTTGTCGGCGAGGTTTTCCTGCTCGGTGATCTGATAGATGTTCGAGGTGTGAATCAGTCGGCCGGCCTGCGCCGCCAGCGTCTGTACCAGCTTCGGGTGGGCGTGGCCGAGCGTGTTCACGGCGATGCCGCCGAGTGCGTCCAGGTAGCGTTTGCCCTGCGCATCCCACAGCCATACGCCTTGACCGTGCGTGAATGCCACCGGCAACCTGGCATAGGTGTTCATTACGTGAGACATTGACCTGCCTTAAAAGCAAAACGCACACGGCGGCATTTTGCCGCCGTGTGCACTACACATTCAGTTTGATTATGTTAGCACACTGCCA
>JAJZUK010000149.1 GCA_021847125.1 Pseudomonadota bacterium
GATCTCGCCAATGATCCGCGTCGACATTTCCCGAGGCACAAAGATCGAGCAGGTTACTCTCATATTCCCGATCGAACGCGCGGGGTAGGTGCCCGCCGCCTTCAACAGTCGCAGGAACGGCGACCAGCGTATAACCCGCGGTCTGGGCCAGCGCCGCTAGCGTTCGCAGATCGCAGGAAGGATTGCGCTTCACCCTGGAAAGCGTTTCCTTGGGCAGGCCACTGGCTTTCGCCCAGCGCGAGTCGGTCGAAAACCTTCCCCTCGCGGCCTTGGACATCTGTTCCAGCAGCTTGGCAGGGAGAAGTAGCGTTGAGCTGTTCATCTACAAATTCTAATACACGTTGATCATTATATCAACCCGCGGCTTCGTCCAGTTTCAGTAATAACCATAGCCGCATTTTCAGCAATCGCTGAATTCTCCGCCCGCGAGCCAGGGCGCATCCTGCAGCGCGTGGTCCATGCGCTCGACCATCCCGGTCAGGCCCGCGATGGACCGCTTCAGGTCGTCCACCGCAATGCCGCCGGTCGCCGCGTTGCGCCAGCGCGCGCGCACGCGCGCATCGGGTATGCGCTCGATCGCAGCGAGCGCTTCTGCGCGCGGCATGCGCTGCAACTCCGGCTGGATGTTCTTGACGAAAGACGGCAGCTTCACCGCCTCGGTCGCCACTTCGTCCGCGTACCTGGTCCACAGGCGTAGGCGCGCGCGGGCATAGGCGCCCGCAGGGGACAGGCGCAGCTGCGGATAGGCATCCTCCAGGTACTCGTTGATGATGCGCGACTCGGTCAGCACTTGTCCGCCGTCGACCCGCATCGGGACCAGGCCCGCGGGATTGAGTTTCCTGGTGTCGGCGTGCAGGAACGCCGCGAATTTCCCGGGCGTACTTGGGCACTGGGCGTCAACGCGCATGGCGGCTCTAATTATCTTGCCCGGCCCCGGCGGCCACCTCGGCCTCGGCATCGCCGGGCAGAGCGACTTTCCGCTTGCAATCCTGGAATTTGCCGCCGGCTGGACTAATCTTAGGGCGCCGCATCAGCGGTCATCTGACAAGGAGGGCTGCCATGACCATGCAACACCTGCCCACAGTCCGGGAATTCATGGACAAGTACGTGGATACCTTGGCGCCGGAGACCGATATCTGGGACGCCGTGGACTTCCTGCTGGAGAAGCGGGTCACCGGCGCGCCCGTTGCCGACAGCAGGGGCAAGCTCGTAGGCATATTGACCGAGTCCGATTGCCTCAAGCTGCTCACCTTGGGCGGCCCGGATCACGATACGCCGAAGGGGAAGGTCAAGGATTTCATGACCTCGGCGGTGCTAAGCATACCGCCGACCATGGATATCTATTATGTCGCCGGGCTGTTCCTGAGCAAGAACTTTCGCCGCCTGCCGGTGGTGGAAGGCGAGCGCATCGTGGGCGCCGTCACCCAGTTTGACATCCTGCGCGCGGTGCAGCGCGGTCTCGCGGGGATGACGCAGCGCCCATCCGCGGCAAGAGAGCCGGCCGGCGTGGTCTAGCCGCCTGTTGCGGCAGACGGTCCGGGGCTCAGGCAGGCGCGGGCGGAGGCGTCCTGGGCGACCCGCGCCTCCACCATTCCCCGCCACGGCGCCGCAGCGCGCAGCCGGGAGAGGTTGCCGTAGTGGCCCGCCGCGGTGCGGTTGATGAACACGATGTGATGCGGAAAGCGTATGTGTTTCGCCTCGCCGAAGTGGATCAGGTTGTTGTCGACGACCTGGCGCAGGAGCTGGTCGTCGTAGCCGAAGCGGTAGGGGCGCGCGGGATCGAGCACCTTGAACACGAGGTCGAGCGCGGGCGCGATCAGCCCCGCGGACACCGGCGCGCCCGAGGCCGTGGTCACGCCCATCGCCGCGAGCAGCGCCGGCACTTCGCTGCGCCGGCCGGCCAGCGCGGCGCGCGCGAGTTCGCGGTAGCCGTTGGCGATGTTCGGCGGCACCGACTTGACGCAGCCGAAGTCGTAGACGACGACGCGGCCGTCGGCGAGGAACGAAAAGTTCGACAGGTTCGGGTCGGCGTGGATCAGGCGGTGCTCGAACAGGCCGCGCAGCATGAAGTCGAACAGCACCGCGCCCCAGCGGTCGCGCAGCGCCTGCATCCGTCGCTCGTCGTCGGGCCTCGTCCGTTGGTCGCAGGCCTCGTTCACGGTGTAACCGGCGACGTAATCCATCGTGAGTACGCGGCGGCTCGAGGCTGCGTCGATGACGCCGGGAATCACCACTTGCTCGCTGCCGGCCCAGAGCGCGGCCATGCGCCGCAGGTTGTCCGCTTCGTTCACGTAGTCGAGCTCCTCGCGCAGGCGGTCGCGCACCTCTTCCCAGACCGGCCCGAAGTCGGCATCGGTAAACAGCGCGAACAGCGACTGCAGCAGGCGCCGCAGGTTGACCAGATCGGCCTCGATGATTTCGGCTATGCCCGGGTATTGGATTTTCACTGCGACCGGCCGCCCGTCGGCGAGGACGCCGCGGTGCACCTGCCCGATCGAGGCGGCGGCAATCGCTTGCGGATCGAGCCGCGCGACGGTGTTGCGCCAGCCGGGGAGTTCCGCGTCGAGCGCTCGCTGCACCACGCCGAACGGGATCGGCGGCGCCTGCCGCTGCAGCGCGGCGAGCACGCCGGTCACTTCGGGCGGCAGCAGCGAGTCCTGCAGGCTCAGCATCTGGCCGACTTTCATCGCCGCGCCCTTCAATTGCCCCAGCTCGCGCACGATGCGCTCGGCGTTGAGGACGAGGTTCGCGAGCTGGTGCGCCTGGCGCGAGGGTCCGGAGAGCACGAGCGAGAACAGTTGCTCTAGCGCCACCGACGCGCCTACGCGTCCGACCAGGCTCCCGAGGCGCAGCAGCCGCGCGAGCGGCGAGCTCGCCGGGACGCTGCTTCCGCGTCGGTATGCGCTATTCGGGTCGGAGTCGTGAACCACGAGTGCTTCCTTGGACTGCAGCTTGAGTCGATCTGCCGGCAGATTAGCAATTGTAGTCGCCGCCGCGCGATAGGTGCGACTACCCGAAGAACGGCGTCAGTTCCTGGTTTCCGGCCGGTCCGCGCACTGAAGTCGTTGGCTGTCGCGAGGGTTTCTCCAAGCGTTCCTGGCCCGACTTTTTCTTTTCGCCCCGGCATTGACATCCTGACCCGAACCCATAAACTATATAGGTATGGGAACGGTCCAGCCGATGCGACTCGGCGATGCCGGGTTTCTCAAGAAATTGCGCGCGATCGCCAGGGACAGCTATCGCATCGTTCTGACCAAGCATGCGAAGCAGCGCATGAAGCAGCGCCGCATCAACCAGCGCCAAGTCATGGAGTGTCTGCGCAAGGGACGTATCTGCGAGCCGGCGCACCTGGCCATCCAGGGCGACTGGGTGGCGACGCTCGAGTATCGGTATGCAGGCGACGCGGTGCGGGTTGTCGTCGCCATCGAACGGCAGGAAGACGGCGAACTGGCCGTGGTTGTTACGGTCATGCATTGACCAGGAGAGAGTAATGAAGAAGGGATATCGCTACACCGAGAGCGGCCTGACGAATGTCTGGCTGGCGAACGGCTATACGATCAGGAAGACCAAGTACGGGGAAGGCGTGTCTATCCGCGACGTGGATGGCCTGCACCGCGCCCTGGCACGGGCTCTGTCCAACAAGCCGCGCCTGACGGGAACCGAGGTTCGCTTCCTGCGCAAGGAAATGGGGCTGTCCCAGCGCGGCCTCGGGGAACTGCTGGGCGTGAGCGATCAAGCGGTGGCTCTATGGGAGCGCAAAGGCCGGCTGCCGAAGACCGCCGACCGGCTGCTGCGCTTGATCTATGTCGAACACGACCGGGGCAACGCGCCCATACGCACCACCATCCAGCGCATCAACGACATGGACGCGCAGGATCTCGATCAAATCATCGCAGAAGCGGCGAAAGGCGGCTGGAAGACGCGACTCGCGGCCTGGCGATAGGCGACGCATCCGACGAGATTCGCTTGGTTGGCGCTCCCGCCGCAACCGATTCCATCCTGCCTGATCCCGTGCTACACTGAACCCGTGTAACACGCGTTTTGGAGACTGCAGCATGGCCAACCTGACCATCACCGTACCCGAGGAAATCCTGAAAAGCGCCCGCCGGCGGGCACTGGAGCAAGGCACCTCGGTCAACGCGGTATTGCGCGACTACCTCGCCCAGTTCGCCGGCACGCAATCGGCGCAGGCGAACGCGGCGAGGCGCGTGCTGGAATTGTCGCGAACCGCCCGTTCCGGCCGCGGCAAGGCCAAGTGGACGCGGGACGAGCTGCATCAACGATGAAGTTCTTCTTCGACACCAACGTCCTCGTCTACCTGTTCGACGCCGATTCAGCCGACAAGCGCAAGAAGGCGCGCGCTCTTTTCCAGAAGCACGCGGAGGCCGGTGACATCCTGCTGAGTACCCAGGTGCTGCAGGAGTTCTACGTGGCAGTCACGCGCAAGCTCGCGCGGCCGCTGGATGCTGGCGCGGCGGCGGAGGCGGTGTCGAGTTTTGCGGAGCTCCCGCTGGTGCAGATCGACAGCGAGCTCATCATCTCCGCCATTCACCGCAGCCGCAACAGCCAGCTTTCGTTCTGGGATGCGCTGATAGTGCAAGCGGCGATCGAAGGCCACGCGAGCACGCTGTACTCCGAAGACATGCAGCACAGGCAGACGCTCGATAGCCTGCGGGTGGTCAACCCGTTTTCCTAGGTCCGCCGCAGTGCGCGCGCAAAATAATGCCGTGATGGCTGCCGAGATAGATAGATCCGAGCGGGCGGCGGACGCCCGGCGGTTTCTGCGCACCCCGGGCGGCGTGCAACGGTTCT
>JAJZUK010000150.1 GCA_021847125.1 Pseudomonadota bacterium
CGCAGCAGCACCGCAGCCAGGAAATGAACAAGGAAGAAGCGCTGCCGCGGCTGCAGGAACTCGTCCGCAGCATTGCGGTGACCCGGAAAAAGCGCAAGCCGACCAAGCCGACGCGCAGCTCGCAAAGGAAACGCCTCGACAGCAAGACCCGCCGCGGCGTGGTGAAACTGATGCGGTCCAGGGTCACGGATTGATCCCGCGCCTGCGCAGCAGGATGCAGCAAGCGGGTTCGATGATATGCCGCAGCAGCGACAGAGGGCTAACAGCCTTGGCGTGATTCGTTTATCTCCGTTTGACACAGATCAAATGCGCTTGGCAAGCACAGGGCTAAATGGTGAAATACGGCAGGCTTGAGCATCGATCACGGGCACGGACCGAAGTGCTGTCGACACGAGGTGGTTAGATGTGCATGGAAGAACGCATACAGATCCGGGATCAGGATGTCTACGCCGTCACCGACAAAGGCGATGAAGAACTGAAACGGGGCTCGACCGACCTGTCGCACCCGGCGCTGGAACTGTTGGTACTGCTGGACGGCAAGGCTAGCCTTGCCGAGATCGCGCAAGCCAACAAGGCGCTGTCGCTGGAGGCAATCCGGCAGACCGCGCAGCGGCTGGCACAGGAGGGGTACATCAAGCCGGCCACCCTGGAGCAGGAGCTGAACATCGATTTCAGTTATTTTTTCGCTAGCGCGGTGGCAGCCGAACCGTCGGCGGAGGATGCCGAGCGGGCGCGCGGCGAGGCCGAAAGCGGCGCGGCGGCGCTGAAACTGAACGGCTACTACGTGAGCATCGCGCGCAGGTCGGCGCAGAAGATTGAACCCGCCAACGGCATCCGCTATTCGGTTCTGGTGGTGGAGGACGACCCTGACCTGCAGCGCTCGCTCAAGTTTCTGCTGACCATGGAGAAATTCGAGCCGCGGCTGGCCGCGAACCGCAATGAAATCCTGGAGGCGCTGCGCACGCCGCCTTTGCCCGACGTGGCCCTGCTCGATGTGGGCCTGCCCGATACCGATGGCTTCGATGTTCTGGCGCGGATGCGCCAGCATCCACGATTGAAGTCGATTCCGGTGATCATGCTCACCGGCAAGGCGCAGCGCGAGGATGTCATGCGCGGACTCGCGGGCAGGGCCGATGGCTACATTACCAAGCCGTTTGACCGCGATGTCCTGCTCACCGGCATTCGCGCCGTGCTGGGCCTGCGTTAGCGGCGGGCGCGTGCGGTAATACAATGGCCTGTTCACCATCCCGTGTGCTCGCAGCGCTGACCGCGTGCCTGGCGTTTTCGGGCGCGTTCGATGCGCAGGCCGGTGCGGACGCGGCGAGCGGCAAGCTGCTCTACGAGGCGCGCTGCAGCGCCTGCCACGAAAGCAGCGTGCACCAGCGCAAGGCGCGCAAGGCGGCGAATTTCGCCACGCTGCGCGCGCAGGTGCTGCGCTGGAGCGCCGAAGCCGGCGGCAGCTGGAGCGCCGATGAAATAAACAGTGTGGCGCTATACCTCAACCAGCGCTATTACCGTTTCCCGTGTCCAGCGGACTTGTGCAAGGCCAATCAGGCCTCGCTCGTGCGCTGAACCGGGGCCGTAGCGGAGCGGCGCGATTGCATCCGCGTTCACCTCCCGATTCCGGTTTCACGCATGGTGCTATCCTTCGCCTGGTCTTTTTTTGGAGAATGACGTGACGCGCGCTCTGGTGATGATGAAAACGTTGAAGCTGTTCGTTATTGTGCTTGCGCTTGGCGCAGGCCTCGCCCCTGGCGCGGCACAGGCGCAAGCCGGGTATCCGAACAAGCCGGTCACCCTGGTATTGCCGTTTCCTCCGGGCGGCAGCACCGACATCGTCGCGCGCACCATCCAGCAAAGGCTGTCTGCGCTGCTGGGGCAGCCGGTACTGGTGGACAATCGCTCCGGCGCCGCCGGCGTGATCGCCACGAATTACGTCGCCAAGTCCGCGCCCGACGGCTACACCTTGTTCCTGTCCTTCGACACGCACGCGATCAATCCCATCGTGTACAAGGACATACCCTACGACACCTTCAAGGATCTGGTTCCGGTGACGCTGCTGGTGCGCTTTCCGCTGGTGATGGGCGCTTACGGCGCTTTGCCGGCAGGCAATCTGAAGGAGTTCATCGCCCTGGCCAAAAGCCAGCCGGGCAAGCTCAACTACGCCTCCACCGGCCTGGGCAGCATGAACCATCTGCTGGCGGAGAACCTGAAGAGTCTGGCCGGCATCGATGTGCTGCACGTGCCCTACAAGGGCGGCGGCCCGGCGATTCAGGCCATGGTCACCGGCGAAGTGGCATTCTGCTTTTTGAGCTATGCCGCGCAGAAGGGCCAGATGCAGGCCGGCAAACTGAGACCGCTGGCGGTAACCGGGGCCAGGCGCATGGCCGATCTGCCCGATGTGCCCACGGTAGCCGAAAGCGGTTTTCCCGGTTTTGAGGCGTATTCCTGGATCGGCATTTTTGCGCCTGCGGGCACGCCCGATGCCGTGGTCAAGCGCCTGCACCAGGACTTTGCCGCGGCGCTGCAGACCCCCGAGGTCAATGCAAAGCTGGTTGCCGCCGGCTTCGAGCCCGTCGGAAGCACGCCGCAGGAACTGGGCAGTTTCGTGCGCCGGGAATATGACAAGTGGTCGAAATTCGTGAAAGACGCAAAGATTCGCTTTGAATAGAGGAAATGAGTTGGCTATGACCCAGATCACCGGCGGCGAGGCCTTCGCGCGCATGCTGCAATTGCACGGGGTGAAGCATATCTTCGGCCTGTGCGGCGACACTTCGCTCCCTTTCTACGACGCCATGTACCGGCTGGAGCACGGCATGCAGCACATCCTCACCCGGGACGAGCGCTCTGCGGCGTATATGGCCGACGGCTATGCGCGCGTATCCGGCCGGGTGGGCGTGTGCGAAGGGCCCAGCGGCGGCGGGGCGACTTACATCCTTCCGGGCATCGTCGAAGCGAACGAGTCCTCCATCCCGGTGTTGTGCTTCACCTCCGACATCTCGGTATCGGCGCGCGGCCGCTATGCGCTCACCGAGCTCGATCAGAAGGCCTTGTTCAAGCCACTGACCAAGTGGAATACGGTGCTCGACGCGGGCGCCGATATCCCGCGCGTGTTGCGCAACGCGTTCAAGCAAATGACCACGGGCCGGCCGGGCGCGGTGCACATCGGCCTGCCCTACGATGTGCAGAAGCAAATGGTCGACGCAGCCGAGCTCTGGGGCGATGCGAGCCTGAATCAATTTCCGGCGCGCCGCGCCTGCGCCGAGGCGGCGGCGATTGCGGACGCCGCAGGACTGCTGGCGAGGGCGGAGCGTCCCTTGTTCATCGTCGGTGGCGGCGTGGTGATTTCCGGCGCGGAACCTGAGCTGATCGCTTGCGCCGAGCTGCTGGGCGCGGCGGTGGCGACCACCATCAGCGGGCAGGGCAGCATAGGCGACGGCCATGCGCTGGCCCTGGGCGTGGTCGGATCCAACGGCGGCACGCTGCCGACGCGGGCGGTGGTGCAAGCGGCCGACCTGATCGTGTTCGTGAGCTGCCGCGCCGGCTCGGTCACCACAGAACGCTGGCGCTATCCCGCCCCAGGCAAGGCGACGGTGATCCAGCTCGATATCGATCCGAACGTCATCGGCACCAATTACCCGGTGGCGGTCGGCCTGGTGGGCGATGCCAAGCTCACGCTCGCCGCCTTGCGCGATGCGCTGGCGGCGGCCGGATGCCGTCCGCGCGCCTGGGGCAGCGCAGCGGTCGCGGCAGCAAAACGGGACAAGTTCGCCGCGTTCCGAACGCTTGCCGAATCGAATGAACGCCCGATCAGGCCGGAGCGGGTGGTGGCGGAGCTTAATCGCGTGCTCGCCAGCGACGCCGTCGTGGTCGCCGATCCGGGCACGCCCTGTCCGTATTTTTCCGCCTACTACCAGAACGAACGCATCGGGCGGCAGTTCATCAGCAACCGCGCCCATGGCGCGCTGGGCTATTCCATGGCCGCCGCAGCCGGAGCCCATTTCGGGCGGCCAGGCGCGAAAATCGCGGCGGTCATGGGCGACGGCAGCTTCGGCTTCACCGTGGGCGAACTGGAGACCATCTGCCGCCTGAAAATCCCGCTCGCCATGATCGTCATTTCCAACTCCAGCTATGGCTGGATCAAGGCGGGGCAGAAATCGGGCTTCGGCGAGCGCTATTTTTCGGTCGATTTCGCGCGTACCGACCATGCCGCCGTGGCGAGCGCCTTCGGCGTCAAGAGTTACCGGGTGGAAGATCCGGACAAGCTGGGTGCGACGCTCAGGCTGGCGGCAGAGGCCAACGAGCCGGTGCTGGTGGATGTGCTGTGCCAGCCCCTGGAGCAGGCGCGGGCGCCGGTCAGTGAATGGATCGCCTGAGGCGCGCCGGCGAAGTTCGGCTGAAAGCTGCGGAAACGCTTGCGGTGCGCCGGCGGCAACGCGATAATTCGAGGCGCAGCGCCTGATCCCGAGTCGCCGCGGCACAGCGTTGGTTTGCCGCGGCCCGAAGCAGGCGAGCACGGGGGGAGGAATCCCCTCGTTTTATTGCAGACTCTGAAGACAGCCCCCATCATGAGCCATATTCCCGCTTCAACGGCGCTTTCGCGCTTTCGCGTCCTTGACTTGTCGCGCGTGCGTGCCGGACCGACCTGCGTAAAACAACTCGCCGATTTCGGCGCGGATGTGATCAAAATCGAATCGCCGCCCGGCGTGGATGCGAACGAGGGCATGGGCGGGCCGCGCAACGGTCCCGATTTCCAGAATCTGCACCGCAACAAGCGTTCGATGACGCT
>JAJZUK010000151.1 GCA_021847125.1 Pseudomonadota bacterium
ACCCGGTGCCAACTCCATCCTCGGCGCCGATCTGGCGGCGAAATCGGCGCCGGACGGCTACACGTTCCTCACCGTGATTGCCGCGCACGCGGCCAACGCCACACTGTACGCGGGCAAGCTCCCGTTCGATGCGGTGAAGAGCTTCACTCCGGTATCGCTCGCCGCAATCGCACCGCTGATCATGACGGCGAACAACAACTTCCCGGCCAAGGATGTGAAGGAACTGATCGCCTACGCCAAGGCCAATCCGGGCAAGATCTCCTTCGGTTCCTCGGGCATTGGCGCCGCGGCACACCTGACGACGGAGTTGTTCAAACAGACCGCGGGTGTCGACATGGTGCACATTCCGTACAAAGGCACGGCGGGGGCATTGCAGGACGAGATGGGCGGCAACATCCAGATCCTGGTCGACGTGCCGAGCACGCTGATGCCGCATGTGCGCGGCGGCAAGATCAAGGCGCTGGCGATGTTCTCCAACAAGCGCATCGCGGGCGCACCGGAAGTGCCGACCATGTCCGAAGCGGGCGGCCCGGCGCTGGAAGCCTCGACCTGGGTACTGTTCCTTGCACCCGCGGGCACGCCGCAAGAGATCGTCAACCGCATGTCGGCCGAAGTGGCCAAGGCAATTGCCGCGAGCGACATCAAGGGGCGCTTCGAGGCGATCGGCATCGACCCGGTGGGCAACACGCCCCAGCAGGCGGGCAAGTTCCTCGCAGACGAGATCGCAAAATGGTCCAAGGTGATCACCGCCGCCGGCGTGAAGGTCGAGCAGTAGTTCCTGTGCGCGGCGGCATGAATCGCGCCGCTATTGTTGCGCGGCCGCGCATCCCCCGGCGCCGTGACCGGCGTAAACCATGTTTTCTGCGCGGACG
This sequence comes from Pseudomonadota bacterium, assembly GCA_021847125.1. The sequence continues at coordinate 873 of JAJZUK010000151.1, forward strand.
TGCTTTTCATCCGTGCAGAAGACATGGTTAGCGCGCGCAGCGCGCAATGGGCGCGCCTCTACATAGGCGGAGGTCGAAAAATCCCTCGAGCTGCGGCGCTTGAACTTGGATTGAACCCCCGCGCTGTATTCGGTGTTAACCATCAGCGCGTATCCGGGATCACGCGCGGGCCGATCGCGCCTGGATCTGCAGGCGCCGGCGAAAGCGCCAGCCTAGCAGCGCCAGGCCCAGGGCCACCGCGACGAACACCGGCTGCGTGCCGTAGCTATCGACCACCTTGCCCGCCAGCCAGACGCCGACGGACTGGCCGGTAAACAGGCACAGCGCGAACAGCGACACCGCCGAGCCGCGCGCCTCGGGCGCCATCTGGGTCGCGTTGACCTGCAGCGTGTTGTGCAGCATGTAGAAGCCCACACCGATCAGCACAATGCCGGGCACGCTGACCCAGGCGACCGGCGCGTAAGCGAGCGCGAGGTAGCCCGCCGCGAGGACCAGTCCGCCGCCGACCGCGAGCCCGGGTTCCCCCAGACCCGCGACAAAACGTCTGGCGCTGAGCGCGTACGCCACGCCGCCCACGGCATAGGCGCCGGCCATCGCGCCGGAGGCCGCCGGACCCAGGGAAAAACGCAGCTGCAAATGCGCCGGAATGAAGGCGATCGACCCGAACATCATCATGCCCTCGACAAACACGGTGCCGACGACGATGCGCACCCAGGGCTGTGCGAGCAGGCCGGCCATGCGCGCGAGTCCGGAAAGTATGGTGACCGTGGCGTCGCCGGCGGCGCGGCGCGTGAGCGGATTGCGGCGCAATTCCAGCAGCAGCAGCGCGCCGACGATCAGGTAAAGCGCGGCGAGCACGACGAAAATCGCGCGCCAGCCGAAGCGCTCTGCGAGCACGCCCGCGACCGATTGCCCGAAGGCCGTGCCGAGGATCTGCCCGAGCAGGAATCGCGCGATCAGCGCCTGGCGCTGGTGATAGGCGACGACATCGCCGATCCACGCCATCGACAGCGGGATCAGCGCACCCACCGTCGCGCCGGCGGCAAAGCGCGCGAGTATCAGCGTGTCCAGCGTAGGCGCCAGGGCGCAGGCGTAGGTGCCCAGCGCCGAAGCGAGGGTGGTGGCGCAGACCATGAGATATTTGCCGTAGCGGTCGCCCAGCGGCCCGTAGATGGCCTGCAGCAGCCCGTAGGAGACGGCAAACGCGGTGACCACCGAGGCCGCGCCGCCGGCGGTCACCGAGAATTCGGTGGCGAGCAGGGGCAGCAGCGTATCGGTCGCGCGCAGGCTGGCCGCGCTCGCGAACGCCGCGAGCGAAAGCAGGAATACCGCCCGGTTGGTCATGAGAACCGCGATTATCCTGGAAAAGCGCGCCGGCTGCGGCCTGGAATGCGCAACGCCTGGCGCCTCTGCCCGGCGCCGGTCTGCAGGGTATGTTGGTCTATGGCTTGCGCAATTGCCTGTGGCCCAATATATTGATCCCTTGCGCACAGACCGATGTTCACGGACAAGCAAAGGAGAGGGCAATGAATTCACGCTGGATAGACATCAAGGCGCAGGACGGCGGCAGCTTCAAGGGCTATCTGTCCCTGCCGCACCAGGCGGACAAAGGGGGGAAGGGGCCGGGCATACTCCTGATCCAGGAGATTTTCGGCGTCAACGCGCATATCCGCGCGGTCGCCGATCAATATGCGAGCGACGGCTACACCGTGCTCGCGCCCGACATATTCTGGCGCCTGCAGCCCATGGTGGACATAGGCTACGGTCCGGAAGATTTTCAAAAGGGCATAGGCTACATGCAGAAGTTCGATTTTGCCGCGGGGGTGAAAGACCTCGCCGCCACGGCCGCGACTTTGCGCGGCCTGCCGCAATGCACGGGCAAGGTGGCCTCGGTCGGCTACTGCATGGGCGGCATGCTGTCCTACCTTTGCGCGGCCAACGCCGGCGTGGACGCGGCAGTGTGTTACTACGGCGGGGGTATACACACCCAGCTTGCGGAGGCCGGAAAAATAAAGTGTCCGACCCTGTTCCACTTCGCCGGCAACGACAGTTACATACCGGCCTCGGCGGTGGAGGCAGTGAAGCAGACTTTCGCCGGGCGCGAGGGTGTGCGCATAGACGTCTATCCCGGCGTGGATCACGGCTTCAACTGCTGGGATCGGCCTGCGTACAACCAGCAGAGCGCGGCGCTCGCGCGCGGGCGCTCCCTGTCCTTCCTCGCGACGACCATCAGCTGACCGGGCGCCTGGCCCGTGAGCGCATAGACGATGAGCACCTAGACGATGGGCGACAGGAGCTATCTGGCCTGGCCGTTCTTCGATGCGCCGCAGCGCCGGCTTGCGGCCGATCTCGATACCTGGGCGGCGGCGAACGTCGCGCATCTGGACCATGGCGCGGATGTAGACGCTCTGTGCCGCGATCTGGTCGCGCGCCTGGGCAAAGACGGCTGGTTGAGGCATTGCGTCCCCGCGGCTTATGGCGGGGCCGCGGAGCAAATCGATTCGCGCTCGCTGTGCATCGCGCGCGAGACGCTGGCGCGCCATGAGGGGCTGGCCGATTTCGCTTTCGCCATGCAGGGGCTGGGATCGGGTGCGATTTCCATCGCCGGCAGCGAAGAGCTCAAACGCCGCTACCTTCCGCGGGTGGCCCGCGGCGAGGCCATAGCCGCGTTCGCGCTGTCCGAACCGGATGCCGGATCCGACGTCGGCGCCATGAGCACCAGCGCGCGCCGCGAAGGCGAGGATTATGTGCTCGACGGCGAAAAGACCTGGATTTCGAACGGCGGCATCGCCGATTTCTACTGCGTTTTCGCCCGCACCGGCGAAGCCCCGGGCGCCCGCGGCATCAGCGCCTTTGTCGTCGATGCGGCGACGCCCGGCCTGGAGGTTGCAGCGCGCATCGAGCTGATCGCCCCGCATCCGCTGGCGAGCCTGCGTTTTCGCGCTTGCCGCGTGAGCGCAAAGCAGCGCCTGGGCGAATCCGGCCAGGGATTCAAGGTGGCGATGCAAACGCTGGACATATTCCGCGCGTCGGTCGCCGCGGCGGCGCTGGGATTCGCGCGGCGCGCGCTGGACGAGGCGCTCGCGCGCGCCAAGCAGCGCAAGATGTTCGGCCAGACGCTGGCCGATTTCCAGCTCACCCAGGCCGCGATCGCCGACATGGCTACCGCTATCGACAGCGCGGCCCTGCTCACTTACCGCGCCGCCTGGATGCGCGACGTGCTGGGCGTGCGCACCACGCGCGAGGCGGCGATGGCCAAGATGGTGGCGACCGAATCGGCGCAGCAGGTCATAGATCGCGCGCTGCAGATGTTCGGCGGCCTGGGCGTGGTGCGCGGCTATCCGGTGGAAAAGCTCTACCGCGAGATTCGGGCGCTGCGCATTTACGAGGGCGCGACCGAGGTGCAAAAACTGATCATCGGTCGCGAAACCTTGAAAGGGTAGCCGAGCGCGCCCACCAGTGGCCGGTTTTCTGGAGGTTTGATGGAAGCTACGGCTCACATCGACACTTTCGTCAGGGACAACCTGCCGCCGAAACGGGCGTGGCCGCAGTTTGTGTTCGAACTGCCGGAGCTGCGCTATCCCAAGCGCCTGAATTGCGCCGCCGAACTGCTAGACAAGATGGTCGCCGGCGGCCACGCCGCGCGCCCCGTGATCCGCGCCTTGGTCGACGGCAAGGCCTGCTGCTGCACTTACAGCCAGCTGCTCGATCGCGTCAACCGGATTGCGCAAGTACTCACCGAGGACCTGAAGCTCAAGCCCGGAAATCGCGTGCTGCTGCGCGCGCCCAACAATCCGATGATGGCCGCCTGCCTGCTCGCGGTGATCAAGGCCGGACTCGTGGCGGTGCCCACCATGCCCTTGCTGCGGACGCCAGAGCTG
>JAJZUK010000152.1 GCA_021847125.1 Pseudomonadota bacterium
CCAAGGTGCTGACCGAGGCCGAAGAGATGTTGCACGCCGGCATCGAATTCGGCAGGCCGAAGATAGCCCTCGATCAGCTGCGCGGCTGGAAGGATGCAGTGGTCGGCCGTCTGACCAAGGGCCTGACCTCCCTGGCCAAACAGCGCAAAGTGACCACGCTGCAAGGCGTGGGAAAATTCGAGTCGCCGCACCAGATCGCGGTGGAAACGGCCGAGGGCGTAAAGCGCGTTTCCTTCGACGCCTGCATCATCGCCGCCGGCTCCCGCGTGGCCAGGATTCCGGGATTTCCGTATGAAGATGCGCGGCTGATGGACTCTACCGGGGCGCTCGCGCTTGCCGACATCCCGCGGCGCCTGCTGGTGATCGGCGGCGGCATCATCGGTCTGGAAATGGCCTGTGTCTACGACGCGCTCGGCGCCAAGGTGACGGTGGTGGAGATGGCCGACGGGCTGATCCCTGGCGCCGACCGCGATCTCATCCGTCCGCTCGCCAAGCGCATCGAGAAGCGCTATGAGGCGGTCTATCTCAATGCCAAGGTGGCGAAACTCGAACCCAGGCCCGAAGGCTTGCTCGCCACCTTCGAGGGCGAGGTGAAACCGCAGCAGCAGATGTTCAACCGCGTGCTGATGGCGGTGGGGCGCCGCCCGAACGGCGCCGACCTCGGCGCCGAGCGCGCCGGCGTCGTCGTCGACGCACGCGGCTTCATCCCCGTCGACAAGCAGCAGCGCAGCAACGTGCCGCATATCTACGCCATAGGCGACGTCTGCGGCGAACCGATGCTGGCGCACAAGGCCACGCACGAGGCCAAGGTCGCGGCCGAGACCATTGCCGGGTACAAGGTGGCGTTCGACGCCCTGACCATCCCTTCCGTCGCCTACACCGACCCCGAGGTCGCCTGGATGGGTTTGACCGAGACCGAAGCGAAGAAACAGGGCATCGCCTATGACAAGGCCAGCTTCCCCTGGGCCGCAAGCGGCAGGGCGCTGTCGATAGGCCGCGACGAGGGACTGACCAAGCTGCTCTACGACAAGGGCACGAAGCGCCTGCTCGGTGCCGGCATCACCGGGGTGAACGCCGGCGAGCTGATCGCCGAACTGGTGCTGGCGCTGGAAATGGGCGCCGACATGGAGGACATCGGCCTTTCCATCCATCCGCATCCGACGCTGTCCGAGACGCCGTTCTTCGCCGCCGAAATGGCGCTCGGCAGCATCACCGATCTGTACATTCCCAAAAAACCGTGACAGGAATCCGGCCATGGCCATGACCCAGGATGAATTGAAGCAGGCCGTCGCCAAAGAGGCGATCAAATACGTGGTCGAGGACGCCATCGTCGGCGTCGGCACCGGTTCGACCGCGAATTGTTTCATCGACGAACTGGCGAAAATCAAGAACCGGATCGACGGCGCGGTGGCGAGCTCGCAGAAAACCGCGGACCGGCTGAAGGCGCACGGCATCCGCGTGGTCGACCTCAACAGCGTGAACGAGCTGCCGGTGTATATCGACGGCGCCGACGAAATCACCGAGCACCTCGCCATGATCAAGGGCGGCGGCGGCGCGCTCACGCGCGAAAAAATCGTCGCCGCGGTGGCGCAGCAGTTCATCTGCATCGCCGACGCATCCAAGCTGGTCGGGGTGCTCGGCAAATTCCCGCTGCCGGTGGAGGTGATTCCGATGGCGCGCTCGCATGTCGGCCGCGAACTGGTCAGGCTGGGCGGACAACCCGCCCTGCGCCAGGGTTTCACCACCGACAACGGCAACCTGATTCTCGACGTATACGGCCTTTCCATTCTGAAACCGCTGGAGCTGGAAGCCGAGCTCAACAACATCACCGGCGTGGTCACCAACGGGCTGTTCGCCCGGCGCGGCGCCGACGTGCTGTTGCTGGGTGCGGCCGACGGAGTCAGGACGATCAAGAGAAGGTAGCGTTGCGGTGCCTTGCTATATAGCAAGGCTCGAATGGTGCTGCATGCGAGCGGCGAATTTGCGCGCTACGCGCGCCAACTGTGTTTTCTGTACGGATGAAAAGCGCATCCGTACAGAAAGCACGGTTATGATAAACACCAAACACCGCCCAGGGGGTTTTATACAAGATCGTCGATTACGTACGGACGGGTTCATCGTCCGTACGTAATCGACGATCCGCGCGGACAGCTTTTCGTCCGCGCAAGACGTCATCTATGCAACAAGGCGCGGTCGGTAACCGATCTGTCACAATACAATGTTAGCCTGCCCGCCTGATGGGAGTAGCGGATATGCCTGAACATATTTCGAAGCAGTTCGACGCCGAATTAGAGGCGGTGCGCTCGCGCGTGCTGCAGATGGGCGGCCTGGTGGAAGAGCAGATCGTCAAGGCCGTGGATGCGCTCGCCAGCGGCGATATCGCGGTCCTGGATCGCGTGATCGAGGATGATCACCGCGTCAATGCGATGGAAGTCGGCCTGGACGAGAGCTGCAGCCAGATCATCGCGCGGCGCCAGCCCGCGGCCAGCGATTTGCGCCTGGTGATGGCCATCATCAAGACCATCACCGACCTGGAGCGCATCGGCGACGAAGCCGAGAAGATCGCGCGCATGGCCAAACTGATCCACGGCGCCGAGCGCGTGCACCTGCCGCGGCTGGAATTGAGGCATGTGGCGAGCCTGGCCCTGTCCATGCTGCGCAAGGCGCTGGACGCTTTCGCCCGGCTCGACGTCGGCGCGGCCCTGCAGGTGGTGAAACAGGACCGCGGCGTGGACGACGAATTCCGTTCCATCCTGCGCCAGCTCATCACCTTCATGATGGAAGATCCGCGCACCATCACCCGCTGCCTGGAGATCCTGTTCGTGGCCAAGGCGATCGAGCGCATCGGCGATCACGCCAAGAACATGGCCGAGTACGTGGTCTACATGGTCGAGGGCCGCGATGTGCGCCACACGCATGACGAGGCGCACATCGAGGGGCTGTAGTGCTGCCAGGAGCGAATGTGCGCGCTGCGCGCGCAAGAAAAATTGCGACTAGCCGGTGGCGCGGTTCAAGGCGCCGCGTGTCAGGCCTATTTCTGCGGCACGTATCCCGCAGCCGCGTCGGCGCCGCCGCCGAAGAAATGCTTCTCCATCTGCTCGGCCAGATATTTCCTTGCCGCGCTGTCGGCCAGATTGAGACGGTTCTCGTTGATCAGCATGGTCTGGTGCTTGATCCACTGCTGCCAGGCTTCCTTGGACACGTTTTCCCACAGGCGTTTGCCCAGTTCGCCCGGATAGGGCGGGAAGTCCAGGCCTTCGGCCTCGCGGCCGAGCTTGATGCATTTAACCATTCTTGCCATTGCTGCAACTCCCGTCGATTCAGGGCGCCATTTTATCCTATTCAGACCGGCTCAATTGTCCGTCAGTCGCCGACATTCTGCGACACAAAAGGAATAATGCGCTAGAGTTTCGCCGGACTCAATATAAGCCCGGCGCGTCCGCGCGTGAGCCACCGATGAACATCACAGAGGCAGCATGATCGATCAAATTCCCGCAACCGAGCGCAGCAGCCGGCTGGTCCTCGCCGGCCTGGCCGAATCGGAGGTGCAATCCTTTTTGCGCGATCTGGCGTCCGCGTGCGCGGGACTCGCTGCCGCCTGCGCGGTCTCCCTGCCCCGGGATTCCGCGCAGCTGGGGCAGGTCTGCCGCGCGGGCCGCGAATTGCTCGCGCGCCTGCCGGCCAGATCGAAGCGCAATGCGCGCGAAAAGGCCGCAGGCCACGCCCTGGTGCACTTGCTCGCCGACGCGGTCTGGCGTTTTTTCCGCGTGCATCGAATACCGATCTACGACGCCCTCACGGCCGGGCGCACGCGCGCCTTGCGCGTGGAGGAACTGGCCTGGGCCGGTGCTGAACTGCTTCCCGGTATCCTGCCGACCCGGGCCGAGTTGGCCGAAGAAAGCGAACGCCTGCAGGCGGACAAAGACGGTTTGGAAATCCATCAGGGTTTGTTTTTCGGCCAGCTGTTGAGCGACCGGGATATCGGCCTGCATTTGTGCGCGGCGATGCTGCTGCCGACTGCCGCTGCCCTTGCGCGCCTGGAGGAGTTCCAGCGCCTGGGCGCCCTGGACCTGGGCGCGGTGCGCGTGGAAGCGAAAGGCGACGCCGGCTATCTGTATTTCCACTATCCGCGCACCCTCAACGCCGAGGATGACGCAACGCTGTCGCCGCAGGAAATCGCCTGCGATCTGATCCTGCTGCATCCGGGCCTGCGCATGGGCGTGGTGCGCGGCGATCCGGTCGATCATCCGAAATACAAGGGCCGCCGCATTTTCTCGGCCGGAATCAACCTGACGCGGATCTACCGGGGCAAACAAAGCTATTTGTTCTACCTCACGCGCGACATGGGCTTGCTGAACAAAATGTACCGCGGCCTGACGGCGACCGATCACGCCGGCAGGCTGGAACTGCGCCCGGAAGAGCCCGAGCAGACGCTGGAGAAGCCCTGGCTCGCGGTGGTCGACAGCTTCGCCATCGGCGGCGGCTGCCAGACGCTGCTGGTGATGGACTACGTGATCGCGGAATCCGGCGCCTATTTCAATCTGCCGGCGCGCAAGGAGGGCATCATTCCCGGCTGCGCCAACCTGCGCCTGCCGCGCTTCATGGGCGAGCGCCTGGCGCGCCAGGCGATCATGTTCGACAAGACTTTCCGCGTGGATGACACCGAGGCGCGCACGCTGGTAAACGAGGTGCATCCGCGCGAGCTACTGGAGCAGGCGGTGGACGCCTGCATCGCGAACGCCCTCGGCAGA
>JAJZUK010000153.1 GCA_021847125.1 Pseudomonadota bacterium
CAGCGACGCGCATACGGACTGCGCGACCAGGAATATTTGCGGCTCAAGATACTCACCTGCATGCTCCCAGCGATCTAAAATGCCCCAAAATGACCCACTCACTTTGCAGAAGACCCAAAATCAAAGACAGTGCGGGGGTTTTATACAAGATCGTCGATTGCGCGCGGATGCGTTTTTCATCCGTGCGCAATCGACGATCCGCGCGGACAGCGTCTCGTCCGCGCCAGGTTTTCTTTCGCGGCCGATCCCTAGCGTGCAGTCCAGCCCAGATCCATGGTCAGGGCGGCACCGGTAATCACGCCCGCGCTCTCGCCGCACAGGTAGGCGGCGAAGTCCGCCACCTCCGCCGGTTCGATCAGGCGCTTGACCGCCGCCGGCTCGAGCATGATTTTCTCGATCACTTCCTCGGCCGGAACGCCGCGCGTGCGCGCCTGGTCGGCGATCTGCGCATCGACCAGCGGCGTGCGCACGTAGGCGGGGCAGATCGCGTTGGCGGTAATGCCGAATGCGCCGCCTTCGAGCGCGGCGGTCTTGGTCAGGCCCACCAGTCCGTGCTTGGCGCTGATATAGGAACTCTTGTTGGGCGAGGCGATAAGGCCGTGGATGGAGGAGATGTTGATGATGCGTCCCCAGCGCTGCTGCTTCATCGCCGGCCACACATACTTGGTCAGCAGGAAAGGCGCAGTCAGCATCACCGCCTGCATCTTGTCCCACACGTCCTCGGGGAAAGCCTCGATCGTCTCTACGTGCTGATAGCCGGCGTTGTTGACCAGGATGTGCACCGTGCCATGGGCCGCGAGCGCCCGGTCGACGAGTGCGCGGCAATCGGCGCGCTTGCTCATGTCGGCTTGCACGAAGCTCCCGCCCAGCCGCGCGGCGACGGCTTTGCCGGCGTCGGCGTTGATATCGGACACGACTACCTTCGCGCCGTCGGCGGCGAGCCGCTCGGCAATCGCGAGGCCGAGGCCGCTCGCGGCACCGGTGACGACGGCGATCTTTCCTTTGAATGCCAATTGAGCCATGGTCTTAGCTCAGCGGCAGCAGCACGCTTTTCCTGAACGCTTCGCGCTGGGACAGGCGCTTGAACCAGGCTTCCACGTTGGGTCGCGCCGGCCGTTCCATATCCTTTACGCCGAACCAGCGCCAGCTGATGCAGCCCAGCGGAATATCGCCTATGGTGAGCGTGCTGCCGGCGATATAGTCGCGATCGGCGAGCGCGGCGTCGAGAATAGTCAGGACTTCGGCCGATTTCTTGCGCGCGGCCTCGATCTCTTCCAGGTTGCGCTTCTCCGGCGGCGTTCTGACCAGCCCCCAGAAGATGGTGCGCATCGGCGGCCAATAGGTGGTCGCGCACCAGTCCATCCACTTGTCCGAATGCGCGCGCGCGACCGGGTCTTCCGGCCACAGCGTTCCCTTGCCGTATTTCGCGGCCAGGTAGCGCACGATCGCGTTCGACTCCCACAGCACGGTGCCGCCATCGTCGATCACCGGCACCAGGCCGTTGGGATTCATGCTGCGGAATTCGGGTGTGTTGACCACGCCGTACTGCATGCCCGCGTCTATGCGCTCGTAGGGCAATTGCAGTTCTTCCAGGCACCAGATCGCCTTCTGCACGTTGACCGAATTGTTGCGCCCCCAAAGCTTGATCATGACCTCTCCCGACGCTGTCTTTGTGTTGAAACAAGAGTTATTTAGTAGCCCACTGCCTGTCCGTCGCGGCGCGGATCCGAGGCGCCGAGATAACCGTCCTCGAGCTTGTAGATCAGCTGCGCGCTGCCGAAATCCAGATAGCCCTGCGCCAGTTCTTCCAGCTGATGCCCGCGGCGCTCCAGTTCGGCCAGGGTCTCGCGCGGGAATCCCGGCTCCACGTTGACGCGCAGGCCCTCGACCACGCGATAGCGCGGGCCGTCGGAGCAGGCCTGGGGGTTCTGCCCGTAGTCGGCGAGCCGCACCATGACTTGCGCATGCCCTTGCGGCTGCATGCTGCCGCCCATGACGCCGAAACTCATCAGCGCCTTGCCGTCCTTGGTGACGAAGCCCGGGATGATGGTCTGGAACGGGCGTTTGCTCGGACCCACCTGGTTCGGATGCCCCGGCTGCAGCGTGAACGTGTGGGCGCGATTCTGCAGGCTGACGCCGGTGCCCGGCACCACCACGCCCGAGCCGAAGCCCATGTAATTGGACTGGATGAAGGACACCATCATGCCGCTTGCGTCGGCCGCGGTCAGATAGATCGTGCCGCCCTTGGGCGGCGTGCCGTGATCGAAATCCTGCGCGCGCTTCATGTCGATCAGCTTCGCGCGCGCGGCGAGATAGGCGGGGTCGAGCAATTCCGCATTGCGCACGCTCATGCTCGCCGGATCGGACACATAGCGGTAGACGTCGGCGAATGCGACTTTCATCGCCTCGATTTGCACATGCACGCTGTCGGCCGAATCGACCGGGTAGCTTGCGACATCGAAATGCTGCAGGATGCCCAGCGCCATCAGTGCGGCTATGCCCTGGCCGTTGGGCGGCAGTTCGTGCAGCGTGTAACCGCGGTAGTCCTGCGCCAGCGGCGCCACCCAGTCCGGCGCGTGCGCGGCGAAATCGGCCGCGGTCATCAGCGCGCCGTGCGCTTGCGCGTGGGCAGCGATCGTTTGCGCGATTTCGCCGCGGTAAAACGCTTCGCCGCGGGTTCGCGCTATCAGCTCAAGCGTTTTCGCCTGGTCGGGAAAGCTGAACTTTTCACCCGGCAGCGGCGCGCGGCCGCGCGGCATGAACGCTTCCTTGAAGCCGGGCTGCGCCTGCAACTCCGGCACTTGGTTGGCCCACTGCTTGGCGATGGTGGGCGAGACCAGATAGCCGTCGCGCGCGTAGCCTATGGCCGGCTGGAACAGGTCGGCGAACGGCAATTTGCCGAAGCGCTCCGACAGCGTCACCCAGGCCGAGACGCAGCCGGGCACGCTCACCGAGTTCCAGCCGCGCTGCGGCATGGTCCTGTGGTCTTTGAAAAACTCCGGCGTCCAGGCCGCAGGCGAACGGCCCGAGGCGTTGAGACCGTGCAGCTCTTTGCCGTCCCAGACGATTGCGAATGCGTCGCTGCCGATACCGTTGGAAACCGGCTCGAGTACCGTCAATGCGATCGCGGTGGCCAGTGCCGCATCCATGGCGCTGCCGCCCTGTTGCAGCATGCGCAGTCCGGCCTGTGCCGCGAGCGGCTGCGCGGTCGCGACGATATTGCGCGCGAGGATGGGTTTGCGGTAGGAGGCATAGGGAAACTGCCAGTCGAAAGCGGACATGCTGAAAATCCTTTGCTATTGGGTTCGGTGTCGGGAATATGCCGGCTGTCAGGCCGGGCGGGGGTCGCAGTGGATGGCTCAAGCCTTCGCTGCCGCGGCCAGCGCCTGATCCAAGTCCCAGAGGATATCATCGATTTCCTCCAGTCCGACCGAGATGCGCACCATGTCGGGCGTGACGCCGGCCTTGACTTGCTCCTCCTCCGACAGCTGGCGGTGCGTGGTCGAGGCCGGATGGATCACCAGCGTGCGCGCGTCGCCGACGTTGGCGAGGTGGCTCATGAACTGCGCCGCGTCGATGAAGGCTTCGCCCGCCCGGGCTCCGCCCCTGACGCCGAACGTCATGATGCCGGCGCAGCCCCGCGGCAGGTATTTTGCCGCGAGCGCATGGTAGCGGCTCGACGGCAGGCCGGGATAGTTGACCCAGCTCACCTGCGCATGCGTTTCGAGGAACTGCGCCACCTTGAGCGCGTTGGCGCAATGCGCTTTCATGCGCAGGTGCAGCGTCTCCAGGCCCTGCAGCAGCATCCAGGCGTTGAACGGCGACAGCGCCGGTCCGAAAGTCCGCAGCGTTTCCATGCGCGCTTTCATGGTGTAGCCGAAATCGCCGAACGTCTCGTAGAAGCGCACGCCATGATAACCGCGCGAGGGCTCGTGCATGCCGGGGAAATTGACGCGCATTTTTTCATCGGCCCAGGGGATTTTCCCCGACTCGACGATCACGCCGCCCATGGTGGTGCCGTGCCCGCCGATGTATTTGGTGGCCGAGTGCACCACGATGTCGGCGCCGAACTCGAACGGGCGGCAAAGATAGGGCGAGGCGAAGGTGTTGTCGACGATCAGCGGAATGCCGGCTGCGTGCGCGATGTCCGCCACTGCCGCGATGTCGAGCACGTTGATCAGCGGATTGCCCAGAGTTTCGGCGTACAGCGCCTTGGTCTTCTTCGTGATCGCGCGGCGGAAATTCTCCGGCTCGTCCGGATCGACGAACGTGGTGTTGATGCCGAGCTTGCGGAAATTCACCTCGAACAGGGAATAGGTGCCGCCGTACAGCGTCGAGGCCGACACGATTTCGTCGCCTTGTTCGCACAGCGTCAGGAGGGCTGTCATTTCCGCGGCCTGGCCGGTGGCGAGCGCGAGTGCCGCGCGCCCGCCTTCGAGCGCGGCCATGCGCTCCTCGAACACCGCCGTGGTCGGGTTCGACAGGCGCGTGTACACATTGCCGAAAGTCTGCAGATTGAACAGGCTCGCCGCGTGCTCGGCCGAATCGAACACATAGGACGTGGTCTGGTAGATCGGCACCGCGCGCGCGCCGGTGGCGGCGTCGGGGATTTGCCCCGCATGCAGGCACAGCGTGCCGAAACCGAATTCCCTGTCTGCCATGTTTATCGATTCCTTAGTAAGGCAGCCAGCGCGGTCGCTTGGCGGAAATGACTTTAGTATTCACGCCGGCCCAGTTGAGGCCGCCGAA
>JAJZUK010000154.1 GCA_021847125.1 Pseudomonadota bacterium
ACAGCGCCCATCTGCAAGAGAAGGAAGCCGAGTGGCGCTGGCGCCATCGCGACGCGCGGCGCCAGCGGCCCACGCCCCCTTTGTACACGGTGAGCCAGGCGCGCGCCTGCCTCGCCCAGTTGCGCACCGTCGGCTACGAGACCGAATTTCGCCCGCACCCGGCGCTGCGCTGCAGCTTCCACGATGCCGGCCATATCCTCGGTTCGGCCATCATCGATGCGCATCTGCGCACTGCCGCCGGCACGCGGCGCCTGGCGTTTTCCGGTGACCTGGGCCAAGCCGCGAACGGACTGCTGCTGCCGCCGCGGCACATAGACGGCGCCGACCTGCTGCTGGTCGAGTCGACCTATGGCAACCGGGTGCACAAGACGCCGGAGCAGACGCAAACCGAACTGCACGCCGCGATATCCGGCACGCTCGCCAACGGCAATGTGATCATCCCGGCATTTGCGGTCGGCCGCACCCAGGCCGTGCTCTATGCGCTGGCCGGCCTCGCGCGCTCAGGCAGGTTGCCGCCGCTGCGCATATTCATCGATTCGCCCATGGCCGAAAAAGCCACCCTGATCACGCGCCAGCACCTGGAACTGCTCGCCCCGGAAGTGCGCGAGCTCGACCGCTGGATGCGGGGAAACCCGCCTGAACTGCAGCTGCGCTATACCCATGAAGTCGAGGAATCGATGGCGCTCAACCAGATCCGAACCGGTGCCATCATCATCTCGGCCAGCGGCATGTGCGACGCCGGCCGCATCAAGCACCATTTGCGCTGGAACCTGCCGCGCAGTTCCTGCGCGGTGTTGATCACCGGTTTTCAGGCCGAGGGAACCCTGGGCCGGCGCCTGGTGGACGGCGCACGCAACGTGCGCATATTCAACGACGACATCCCGGTGCGCGCGCAGCTGCACACCATAGGCGGACTCTCGGCGCATGCCGACCGCGAAGGCTTGCTCGCCTGGCTGCGCGGATTTGCACATGCGCCCGGGCGCAGCTTCGTGGTCCACGGCGAGCGCGATACGGCCAGCGGCTTCCGCGACGAAATCAAACGCCGGCTCGGCTGGACCAGGGTCGAATCGCCACAGCCGGGCGAAGTCTGCACGATTGACGGTTAGATCTGGCTGCGCACCCAGCGCACCAGGGCCGCACCGTCCATGGCGCCCGATTGGCGCGCGATCTCCTTGCCCCGGCGGAACATGATCAGCGTAGGAATGCTGCGGATGCCGTAGCGCGCGGCAACCGCCTGTTCCTCCTCCGTATTGAGCTTGGCCAGACGCATGCCCGGCTCCAGCTGCGCCGCCGCTTTTTCGAATTGCGGCGCCATCATGCGGCAGGGCGCGCACCAGGGGGCCCAGAAATCGATTACCAGCGGAATATCGCTCGCGGCAACATGGCGCGCGAAGCTCGCGCCGTCGAGTTCGACCGCATGCGCAGTGAACAGCGGCTGCTTGCATTTTCCGCAAGTTCCGCCTTCGGCCAGGCGCTCGGGCGGCACGCGATTGGTGACATGGCAGTGCGGGCACACCACCTGCAGGGGCTCATTCATATCCGGTCCTCGGCTAGCCTGATGCGTTCGATGTGAGGGCAATTGCCGCAAATTCCAGTGCCCTGGCGCAAGCTGCAGCCGCGGCCGGACCTCAGGTCTTGTGTCCTCGCAGCCCGGCCGGATCGAGGATATGGATATTGCGGCCGCTGACGCGGATCAGCCCGGCTTGCGACAACTCGTGCAGAATGCGCGAAAAATGCTCGCGCGTGATATTGAGCCGGGACGCGAGCACGCTCTTGCTCGCTGTAAGCAGGACATCGGCCGGCTGCGCCAGACTGGGGTGATCAGCCAGCGCCGCCAGCAGATAGCCCGTGACGCGCTCAGTCGCACTCTTCAGGGTATAGGCTTCGATATCGGCGACCAGCCGGCACTGGCGCTGCGACAACTCGTTCAGCATGCGGCGTGCGAATTCCGGGCTGCTGTCCACGGCGTCCAGGATCGCCTTCCTGCCGATGTGCAGCAGCAGCGAATCGGCAAGTGCCTCTGCGTACAGGTTGTAGGGGCGGTCGATGAACATGACCGCTTCGCCGAAACTCTGGCCCGGGCCGAGGATCTCGATCACCTTCTCCGCCCCCGCGGGTGCGAGCAGTGCAAGCTTGACCCGCCCGACCACGATGACATGCATGCCCTCGCAGGGATCGCCGCGGTGAAACAAGACCGCCCCCGCGACGACACGTTGTTCGCTGGTCGCGGCGGCTATCGCCTCAAGCCGTGCAAGATCCAGATCTCGGAACAGCGGCAGGTTGCGCAGAAAGTCCAGCGTACCGAAGGAATCCTTGTGCGCACCCATGTCGTCCTCTAGTCTGCAGACGGCGCTTGCCGCAGCTTGGGCGCATCGCCGCGCAGCGGGATTGCGGCGGGAACCAAGGCGAGTGGACTACACCACACGATGGCGTTCCTTCAGAACGGCCGGTTGATCGGGGTTAACGTCTATTAGATTACTCCTTTGACCGGTCGCAGGCCAGAGGCGGCAGGCGTCGCCACACGCGGATCAGGCCTTCACCCCCGCCAACCGGTTGATTTTTGCCGGATCGACCTTCAATCGGGCCGCGGCAGCGAGGATCTCATTCCAGCTGTTCGCATCCACCGGTATGCCTTCGGCCAGGCGCTGCGCGCGCCAAGCGCGTTCCGGTTCTCCGGCGAGGAGCACCTTGTCGAAACCCGCACGCGGCGGCGAGGCTGTCACCCAATCGAGGAAAGCACGGGTCTCGCGCTCGAACGCGGTCAAGTCGGCAATCGCCTTCGGATCGAGAATAATGCTGAGCATGCCGTTGAGCACGCGCTTTTCGCCCGTCGCCGGTCCGCTGCAGGCCATGCCCGCGGCGAGCGCGCCACCGAGCAACTCGCAGGCGACGGCCATGCCGTAGCCCTTGTGTTCGCCGAACGCGAGAATCGCGCCCAGCGGCTCGACCACGGCATAAGCCGGGTTGTCGCTGTCCTTGCCCTGGTCGTCGATGATGCGCCCCAGCGGCAGCTTTTCACCCTTGTTGTGGGCGACACGCGCCTTGCCCTGCGCGATGACGCTGGTGGCGAAGTCGAGCAGGATAGGGTCGCGTCCCGCCACCGGGATGCCGACGGTAAACGGGTTGGTGCCGAAACGCGCATCGCGGCCGCCGAAAGGCGCGACGATGGGCCGCGAGATCACATTGACGAAGTGGATAGACACGAAACCCTCGGCTACCGCCATCTCCGCCCAAGCGCCGATGCGGCACAGGTGGTGCGCATTGCCCAGCGCCATGATGCAGCTGCCGAACTTTTTCGCACGCTCGATCGCGAGCGTCATCGCCTCGTGCCCGACCACCTGGCCGAAGCCGCGCTGGCCGTCCAGCCGCAGCAACGCGCCACCATCCATCAGTATTTTGACGTGTGCATTCTCCTTCAGCCCGCCCTCGACCCAGGCCTCGGAATAGCGCGGCAGCATGCCGATGCCGTGGGAATCGTGACCGGTGAGGTTGGCCTGGATCAGGTTTTCGGCCACCAGCTGGACCTCGCGCTCCTCCGAGCCGAAACCGCGCACCAGTTCGCGTATGGCCGCACCCAGCGGCTCGGCGCGGATAAAGTGTGTATCAGCCATGCATTCTCCGTTTTGTAGTTTTCCGTGGTTTTCCGGGTTCCAGCCCGGCGCTACCGGGCCGCCGCGCGGCATTATCCCACGGCATGCATGCCGCATACGCTGGCGCAGACGGCCGGGGCGAATCCGTGTCTTTTGTGATTTTTGTCAAAGGCGGCCGGCGCGCCTGGGGCAGGATAGAGGCTCGTTCAAAGTTATCTGTCTCCTCCTCCCCTTTGAACGCTTGGGCCCAATACTGCAAATGTCTTGGGCCTTTTCTTTGTCTGCCTTTGGTGCGGGAGGGGGAATCGAAAATCTGCCGCAACGCCGCTACTGTGGCCGATCCTCGTATTTTCGTTTCTGAAGATACCCCTAAATGTACCCGCAGCGCGTGTCCACTACGCTCTGCTGCACGCGCAATGCGCCAGCGCCGCGCGCCCGCCCGCAGCGCGAGCGAGGACGGACGCACGGCGACGCCGCCCCTAGAGTACAACAAGCGGGCATGCCTCGATGAAGCAGATCTGCAATAGGCTCAGCAGGGAGCGTTCCCTCCGTACAGTAATACGGAGGGAAACTAACAGAATCGTTTGCCGATTGCCAATCAGGGGCTTACGCTTGCAGGGATTTTTTTCGCTGGCACATACCGTAACGAATCGGTACATTAGCTATTTCGCAGTGCCTTTTGGAAATAGGACATGGCTGAATCGGTACGGGTGAGCCTGAGCGTCCCTGGAGCGGTAGATGCGGTGTTGAACGAGTTGGCGACGGTAACCGGGCGGAGCAAGGCTTCGCTTGTCATGGAGCCACCTCTGGGTTACCAGTTGCCTGCATGGCAGCGTTTCCTTGAGCGCGTGAAAAGTGGAAAGATCGCACTAACGCGCGACGAGCACCGGGACCTTGAGCGTCGCGAAACGCCCCCACTTAGCCGCCAGCAACGCCGAGCAGCCGACCGCGCCCACGCCAAGGCGCGCGCTCGCAGTCGATCGTGAACGGATACACATCGTTCAAACGGATCATCCGAAAATTGCAACGGTACCCGTTGCCCAGATCGGTTCGCTTTTGACACCAATGCAACTGCAGGTCGGGCGACTACATAAAACTGTAGCGCACGCTATCGGAGAGTCGCGAATCCATGCGAAGGATTTAGGTGCCCAGATTC
>JAJZUK010000155.1 GCA_021847125.1 Pseudomonadota bacterium
GACGGCGGCGGCAGCGGCATCGAAGTGGTCACCAGCAGCCACAGTGCGGAGCAATACCTGGAATATGCGATCCTCGCCAAGGAGTTCGGCCTGCTGGCTTCGCGCGGCTCGGATTTTCACGGCCCGGGAGAATCCCGCATCGATCTGGGCAAACTGCCCAATCTGGCCGCGGATCTGAAGCCGGTCTGGCACGATTGGTGAGGCAGCGATCGCGCCCGATCCGGTCCTCCGCCAACTTTTCCTTTCTGGCCTGACATGTCGCAGTATTTCGCCGTTCATCCGACCCATCCGCAGCCGCGCCTGATCGCCCAGGCGGCCGCCATCATCCGGGCGGGCGGCGTGATCGCGTATCCGACCGATTCCTGCTACGCCATCGGCTGCCACATCGGCGACAAGGAGGCGATGCAGCGCCTGCGCGCCATCCGGAAAATCGACGACAAGCACCACCTGACGCTGATGTGCCGGGACTTGTCGGAGATTGCCACTTACGCGCAGGTGGACAACGTCCAATACCGGCTGCTGAGAAAACTCACTCCGGGAAGCTACACCTTCATCCTGCGCGCCAGCCGGGAAGTGCCGCGGCGCCTGCTGCACCCGAGGCGCAAGACCATAGGCATGCGCGTGCCCGATCATGCGGTGGCACAGGCATTGCTCGCGGCAATGGGCGATCCGCTGCTTTCGGCCACGCTGATTATGCCGGGCGACGCCGTGCCGCTGAACGACGGCGAGGAGATCCGCGCGCACCTGGAGCACGCGCTCGATCTGGTGCTGGACGCGGGTTCCTGCGGCATCGAGCCGACCACCATGGTCGATCTGACCGGCGCGGCGCCGGAACTGCTGCGGCAAGGCAAGGGAAGTTCACTGCCATTCGGTTTCGAACCCTTAGTCTGATAAAATCACTGTTTTTGCATAGTTGGGCCAATGGAATTCAATCTCGTCCAGAAAATCGCGATCTATGCGCTCCCGGTGATCTTTGCGATCACCCTGCATGAAGCGGCGCACGGCTTCGTGGCGAGATATTTTGGCGACAACACGGCGTACGTTCTCGGGCGCGTGAGCCTGAATCCGCTGCGGCACATCGACCCGGTCGGCACGGTGCTGGTTCCCCTGTTGATCCTGGTCACGAGCAGCGCGTTTGGCGCGGGCGGCATCCTGTTCGGCTGGGCCAAGCCGGTACCGGTGGATTTCTCCGGATTGCGCCATCCCAAGCGCGACATGCTCTGGGTGGCCGCGGCCGGGCCGTTCGCCAATCTGCTGATGGCCCTGCTGTGGGCGCTGACGCTCAAGTTCGCGCTGTTCGCGCCGCAGAACGCGTTTACCCTGCCGCTGAGCCTGATGGCTGAGGCGGGGATCACGGTGAATCTGGTGCTGATGCTGCTCAACCTGCTGCCCATACTGCCGCTGGACGGCGGGCGCATCGCGGTGAGCCTGCTGCCCAACCGGCTGGCTTACCGCTTTTCGCGCCTGGAGCCTTATGGATTCCCGATTCTGCTGCTGCTGGTGTTCACCAATCTGCTCGGCGCGATTCTCAACCCCATGGTGAGGGTGTCGATCCAGGTGATCGAAACCTTATTCCAACTCTAGGAAATCAAACACATGTTCGAGCAACGCGTCGTCTCAGGCATGCGCCCGACCGGGAGCCTGCACCTGGGCCATTTTCACGGCGCCCTCAAGAACTGGGTCAGGCTGCAAAGCGAATACCCCTGCTTTTTCTTCGTCGCCGACTGGCATGCCCTGACGACCCACTACGACACGCCCGAGGTGATCGAACAGACGGTCTGGGACATGGTGATCGACTGGCTGGCCGCCGGCATCGACCCGGCGCGGGCAACGCTGTTCATCCAGTCGCGCGTGCCCGAGCACGCGGAACTGCATACGCTCCTGTCCATGATCACCCCGCTGGGCTGGCTGGAGCGGGTTCCCAGCTTCAAGGACCAGCAGGAAAAGCTTGCGGATCGCGATCTGGCGACGTATGGCTTTCTCGGCTACCCGCTGCTGCAGAGCGCGGACATCCTGATGTACCGCGCCGCCTGGGTGCCGGTGGGCGAGGACCAGGTTCCCCACGTCGAATTGACGCGCGAGGTGGCGCGCCGTTTCAACCACCTGTTCGGGCGCGAGGCGGGATTCGAGGACAAGGCGAAAGCCGCGGTGAAGAAACTCGGCAGCAAGAAGGGCAAGCTGTATAACGAGTTGCGCACCCGTTATCAGGAGCAGGGCGACGAGGAGGCGTTGCAGGCGGCGCGGGCGCTGCTGAACGAGCAGCAGAATCTGTCGTTGGGCGATAGGGAGAGGCTGTTTGGCTATTTGGAGGGCGGCGGGCGCATGATCCTGGCCGAACCCCAGGCGCTGCTGACCGAGTCTTCCAGGCTGCCGGGTCTGGACGGCCAGAAGATGTCCAAGTCCTACAACAACGCCATCAGCCTGCGCGAGGATGCCGCCACGGTGACGAAGAAGCTGCGCACCATGCCCACCGATCCGGCCCGGGTAAAACGCAGCGACCCGGGCGACCCGGAAAAGTGCCCTGTGTGGCAACTCCATTTGGTATATTCCGATGACGATACCCGCGCCTGGGTGCAAAGGGGCTGCCGCAGCGCGGGAATCGGCTGCCTCGAGTGCAAGCAGCCCCTGATTCAATCGATACTGGCCGAGCAGACACCGATGCGGGAGCGTGCCCAGCGTTACCTGGATGATCCGACCCTGGTGAAGAGCATCATCGCCGACGGTTGCGAGAAAGCGCGCGCGCTCGCCGCCGAGACCATGCGCGAAGTGCGCGAAGCGATGGGCTTGAATTACTCGTGACCGACTTACCCGTGACCGACGCTGCCGCAGCCAACGACGCCCTCCCGGATCCTGCCGTGGGCGCCGCCGCGCTCGGGCCGGGCGTTGCCGACGCGCGCGTCGCGACCGTCCGCGGCGAGGCCATGCTCGAGATGCCGGCGGATTTGTACATTCCGCCGGACGCGCTCGAGGTGTTCTTCGATACTTTCGAAGGCCCGCTCGATCTGCTGCTGTACCTGATCCGCAAGGCCAATATCGATATCCTCGACATCCCGATGGCGCGGCTCACGGAGCAGTATCTGGAGTACGTCGAGCTGATGCGCCGGCGCAACCTGGAGCTCGCCGCGGAATATCTGCTGATGGCGGCACTGCTGATGGAAATCAAATCGAGAATGCTGCTGCCGCGCCCGCGCGCGCTGCGCGAGGAGGAAGAAGATCCGCGCGCCGAATTGGTGCGCCGTCTGATGGAATACGAAAGCATGAAGCTCGCCGCGCACAAGCTCGACGCGCTTCCGGTTCTCGGGCGCGATTTCCTTACGGTGGAAGTGTGGATCGAGCAGGCTGCGGTGCAGCGCCTGCCGCAAGTGCGCACCGAAGACCTGATCGCGGCGTGGCAGTCGCTGCTGATGCATGCGCGCATGACCCAGCACCACAAGGTGACACGCGAAGAACTGTCGGTGCGCGAATTCATGTCCATCATCCTGCGCCGCCTGCAGGGCGGCCAGTTTTCCAATTTCGCCTCGCTGTTCGACGTCAGCAAAGGAGTGGCCGTGGTAGTGGTGAGTTTTCTCGCGGTGCTGGAATTGGTGCGCGAGAGTTTGATCGAAGTGACTCAATCGGAACCCTATGCTCCGATCTATGTGAAGCTAGCCCATGCTGAATCCGACTGAAGCCAAGACCGTTCTCGAGGCCGCGCTGCTCGCCGCGCAGGAGCCGCTCACGCTGGTCGAACTCAGGCGCCTGTTCGAGGACGACATCGGCGCCGACACGCTGCGGCGCCTGCTCGAGGAGCTGCGCGAGGACTGGCAGGGCCGCGGCGTCGAGCTGGTCAACCTGGCGAGCGGCTGGCGTTTTCAGACGCGCCCCGAGTTTCAGCAGTATCTGGAGCGGCTGTCCCACGACAAGCCGCCGCGTTATTCGCGTGCCGTGATGGAAACGCTGGCGATCATCGCCTACCGCCAGCCGGTGACGCGCGGCGACATCGAGGACATCCGCGGTGTGACCGTATCCACCAACGTGATCAAGAGCCTCGAGGCGCGCGGCTGGATCGACACGGTGGGCTTTCGCGATGTGCCGGGCCGGCCCGCGCTGTATGCAACAACCAAGGCTTTCCTCGATGACCTGGGCCTGCGCTCCCTGCAGGAATTGCCACCGCTTGATCAGATAAGCAGCACACTCGACCTTGCCCCGCAAACACCGCCCAGCGAACAGCCGAGCGCAGTCGCAGAGACTGCCGCGCCGGCCGCCGCAGCCGACTAGCGCCCCCGCGGCCACGGACAAGCTGCACAAGGTGCTCGCGGGCGCCGGGATAGGCTCGCGCCGTGAAATGGAGCAGTGGATCGCCGCCGGCAGGGTCAGCGTCAACGGCGAACCGGCCACGGTAGGGATGCGCGTCAGCGCCGGCGACCGGGTGCAGGTCGACGGCCGGCCGGTGCGCCTGCGTCACGATGAAGCCGCGCGGGTGCTGCTGTATCACAAACCCACGGGCGAAATCGTCAGCCAGGACGACCCGGAGGGCCGTCCATCGGTGTTCGAGAAATTGCCGCGTCTGCGCGGAGCGAAGTGGATCGCGGTGGGGCGGCTGGATTTCAACACCAGCGGTTTGTTGATATTCACCACCTCGGGCGAACTCGCCAACCGGCTGATGCACCCGCGCCACAGGATCGAGCGCGAATACGCGGTGCGCATCATCGGTGAGCTGAGCGAGGAGCAGATGCAGACCTTGCGCACCGGGGTGGAACT
>JAJZUK010000156.1 GCA_021847125.1 Pseudomonadota bacterium
CCCAGCCGCTGAATCCGCCTGCAGGCAGGCTGTCGATCCGGCCGGCGATGTTTGCCACTTCGGTGTCGGTCATGGCGCTGACGCGCGCCTGCGCCGCGGCCGGGCTGATGCCCAGGTTTTGCAGCTGATCGCGCACCTCGGTACGCCCGACGAAATCGCGCACTCTGTCGCGCGCCCCCGCGGCTTGCGCTGCGGCAATCACCTCATTGGTGCCGACCATTCCGGCATAGGTGCTGAATGGGAACGCGCCCATGCATACGATCAACATGCGGCAGATATAGCGGACGAAAATATTTTTCATCGAAATCCCCTTTATGTTGGAGTGGAGGTTTGCGCCCAGGCGGATTCAGAACCGATGCGTGCATCCGTGCCCGCGCGCCAGTCAATTTAGACCTTGCGCGCAAGCCGCGTCAAGTTCGGCTCCGGTTCAGGCCTTTTGTTTCGCTTTCCTGGCCTTGGCGGGTTTGGCACCTGCGGCGATCAGCGCATCCATTTTCCGCAGGCGACGTGCCAGCGCCTTCATGATCTGCAGTGCGAAAAAAGGGGTTTCCTGTACCAGCAACTGAAACCGCGCCTCGTCGATCGGAAAAACGCGGCAATCGCTGCGCGCGAGCGCCGACGCGCTGCGCGGTTCGTCGTCGATCAGGGCCATCTCGCCGATGAACGCGCCTTCCCCTGCGGTTTCAACCAGGGTGTCGCCCAGCATGAGGTCGACCTCGCCTTCGATGATCAGGTACATCACCTTGGCGATGTCTCCTTTGCGGAAAATGTGTTTTCCGGCGGCAACAGCGATAACTTCCGGCGCGTTGCGGAACAAATGCAGAGATGACATATTGTTTTTCCTCGGTTGCGGGTTGTTCAAGTCTGTTCGGGTGCGCCGCTCCAGGGCGGCTGTGGCCCGGTATCGCTGCCGGTAAACTGCCCGGGCAATGCCCAAGAAAGATACGCTATGATATTTAACTTCCTGGCGTCCCGCCAGACCGATTTTCCGCAACCAAGGTGAATACGATGACGCAGCCGCAGGACGGAATGGAAATTGCCACGCTGGGCGGAGGCTGCTTCTGGTGCCTGGAAGCGGTGTTCGACGATCTGAAGGGCGTGGAGTCGGTCGAGTCGGGCTACATGGGAGGGGAGTTGAAGGACCCCAGCTACGAGGACGTGTGCAGCGGCACCAGCGGCCATGCCGAAGTGGTGCAAATCCGCTTCGACCCGGCGGTGCTCAGCTTTCGCGAAATCCTGGAGGTGTTCTTCGTCATCCACGACCCGACCACGCTCGACCGCCAGGGCAATGACGTCGGATCGCAGTATCGCTCGGCGATTTTCTATCGCTCGCCGCAGCAGAAAGCCGCTGCCGAGCAGCTGATCGCCAAGCTCGAGACCGAAGGCCTGTGGGATCAGCCCATAGTCACTGAAATCACGCCTGCGGACCGGTTCTATATCGCCGAAATCGGGCACCAGGAATACTACCAGCGCAATCCCTACCAGCCCTACTGCATGATGGTGGTGCAGCCCAAGGTGGCCAAGTTCCGCAAGAAGTTCATGGGCAAGCTGAAAAAATAAGCCCGCGATCTTCACGGCATAGTCAGGGCTTCTGCGCGATGACCGTCGCGAACTCCTTGCGTGTGCCGCCGGGCGCCGGGAAGCTGTCGTGCCGCGCAGCGAGCATGACCCAGCCGGCGAAAGCCTGCTCCAGTTCCTTCGTTCCGAACAAGTAGTATTCGCCGGGCTGGAACAAGTCGAGATAGCTCGTGCCTTCGGTCAGGACGTTGACGATGGCGCAGCCGCCTTGGCGCACGCGCTCGCCGATCTGCCGCAGCAGCGCGAGTGCACGCTCCTTGCGGAAGAACATCAGCAATCCGATGGCGACGATGGTGTCGTAATCGCGCTCGATGCGAAAGCCGGCCAGGTCGGCCTGCAGCGCCGTAAGCGGAAGCTGTTCCAGCAGTGCTGCCGCGCGCAGGCGCCCTACTGCGGTAAGGCTGGCATCGACCGCGGTCACGCTGCAGCCGCGTCGCGCCGCCTCCAGGCTCAGGTTTCCCAGACCGCAGCCGAGGTCGAGCACCGCTCCGGCGACATGGGGCAGCGCCAACTGCTCGAACGGATTCAGTGCGAAATCCGTCTCGCGCACCTGGCGCTGGAATTGTCGCTCGAAGAAATCTACCGGATCGGGCGGGGTCACGGAGCGATTGCGCTAGACCTGCGTCAGTCGCGGAATTTCGCCGCGCGTTGTTCCCGGCCCGCGGCCAGCGCTTCGTCGAGGTCGGTGGACAAGAGCATGGCGGCGTTCCAGGTGGCGACGTAGTTCAGGCCGTCGGCGACCGTATGATCGCGCGCGTAGGTGATCATTTCCTTGCAGCCGCGCAGCGCCAGGGGCGGCTTCGCCGCAAGCGTCGCGGCGAGCTCGCGCATCGCCGTCATCAAGGCATCGCGGTCGGGGTAGCACTGGTTTACCAGGCGCAGTTCCTTCGCTTCGGCGCCGCCGACTTTGCGCCCGGTATAAGCCAGTTCGCGTGCCGCGCCCTCGCCGACGATATGCGGCAGGCGCTGCAGCGTGCCCACGTCGGCGGTGAGGCCGACATCGATTTCCTTGACCGAAAAAAAAGCGTCGGCCGAGCAATAGCGCAGATCGCAGGCGCAGATGAGATCGATGCCGCCGCCGACGCGCGCGGCCGCAGTCTCGTCCAGCCAGCGCATCGCATCGCGCAGCTCGGTCCACATCGCGAGTTCGAGCGCGTTGGCGCGTTCGGGCCGGTTGAGCTCTATGTGCGCGACTTGGCCGTCGAGCGCGACGTTGAGTGTCTTGAACTCCATCTGCAGCCCCTCTGCTTCTGTTGGCACTAGGCGGCCTTGACCTGCGGCAGCTTCGCGAGCGCCGTAGCCAGGTCCGCCTCGGCGTACTGGATATCCTTCAGTTTGCCGCCGAAGTAGTCGAGGTAAGCCTGCATGTCGAAGTGGCCGTGGCCGCTCAGATTGAACAGGATGGTACGCGACTTGCCTTCGGCTTTGCATTTCAGCGCTTCCGCGATCGCACCTTTCACCGCGTGATTGGATTCGGGCGCAGGCACGATGCCCTCGGCGCGTGCGAACGTTACGCCGGCTTCGAAGCACGCAATCTGTTCGTAGGCGACGGCCTCGATCAGGCCGAGTTCCTTGATGTGGCTGACCAGCGGCGCCATGCCGTGGTAGCGCAGGCCGCCGGCGTGAAATCCAGGCGGGATGAAAGTCGAGCCCAGGGTGTGCATCTTGGTGAGCGGCGTCAGGCCCGCGGTGTCGCCGAAATCGTAGGCATAGGTGCCGCGCGTGAGGCTGGGGCAGGCGGCGGGCTCGACCGCAACGATGCGCATCTTCTTACCGCCGCGCAGTTGCGCGCCGAGAAACGGAAATGCGAGGCCGGCGAAATTCGAGCCGCCGCCGGTGCAGGCGACGACCACGTCAGGATAATCGCCAGCCATGTCCATCTGCGCCATCGCTTCCTGGCCCACTACCGTCTGGTGCAAGAGCACGTGGTTCAGCACCGAGCCGAGCGCGTACTTGGTGTCGTCGTTCTGCGCCGCGACCTCGACGGCTTCGGATATGGCGATGCCGAGGCTGCCCGGATGGTCGTGGCGCTGCGCGAGCAAGGCGCGGCCGGACTGCGTCTCGTTCGACGGCGAAGCAACGCAAGTCGCGCCATAGGTTTCCATGAGCGCGCGGCGGTAGGGCTTCTGGTCATAGGACACGCGTACCATGAATACCTTCACCTCCAGGCCGTACAACGCGCCGGCGAAGGCGAGCGACGAGCCCCACTGGCCGGCGCCGGTCTCGGTGACCAGGCGCTTCACCCCGGCCTGTTTGTTGTAAAAGGCCTGCGGCACGGCGGTATTGGGCTTGTGGCTGCCGGCCGGGCTTACGCCCTCATACTTGTAATAGATCTTGGCCGGCGTCTGCAGCACCTTTTCCAGGCGCCGCGCGCGGAACAGCGGCGATGGACGCCATTGGCGATAGACTTCGCGCACCGGCTCGGGGATAGGGATCTCGCGCTCGGTCGCGACCTCCTGCATGATCAGGTCCATCGGAAACAGCGGCGCCAGATCGTTCGGTCCGACCGGCTGCATCGTGCCCGGGTGCAGCACCGGCGGCGGCGCCACCGGCAGGTCGGCGGCGAGGTTGTACCAGTACTTCGGCAGCTGCGTTTCATCGAGCAGATATTTAACAGTGTCGGTCATGACGCCTCCCGGTTCGAGTTTGTCTAAGAATAAATAGCGATAGCGTGTCAGGGCGCGAGGCGCTCGATTTTCCAGCTGCCGGCGTGCTTGGTGTACAGCAGCCGGTCGTGCAGGCGGTTCCTTCGCCCCTGCCAGAACTCGATCGCCTCGGGCAGCAGGCGGTATCCGCCCCAGTGCAGCGGCCGCGGCGGATGTTTGCCGTAGCGTAGCACGATGGTGGCGACTTTCTTCGCCAAGGTCAGGCGGTCGGGCAGCACCATGCTCTGCGGCGAGGCCCAGGCGCCGAGGCGGCTGCCCAGCGGGCGGCTCTCGAAATACGCGTCGGACTCCTCGGCCGACACTTTTTCTATCCTGCCCTCGATGCGCACCTGGCGCTCCAGGGCCGCCCACAGGAACACCAGGCTGGCGTAGGGATTCTCGGCGAGCTCGCGCCCCTTGCGGCTCTGGTAATTGGTGTAGAAGACGAAGCCGCCTGCGTCGACGCCCTTCAAC
>JAJZUK010000157.1 GCA_021847125.1 Pseudomonadota bacterium
CGCGCGCCTGAAGGCGGCTCAGGACATCCTCCAGCGCCGCCTGATCCACCGTACCCTGCTGGAGCAAAGAAGACTCATTCCGTGCTATGCGGGCAGGCTCAACCTGGTGTTGAGCGAGACGGGCGAGGTGACTCCCTGCGAAACCCGCCCGGAGAGTTTCGGCAACGTGCGTGCGCACGGCTACGACCTCGGTTCCGTCCTCGGCACGGCCGCGGCGCGCGCGACCCTCGCGTCCATCGGCCGCGGCGAATGCCACTGCACGCACGAGTGCTACTTCATCACCAACATCCTGTTCAACCCGCGCTGCTACCCGGCGCTCGCGCGGGAGTGGCTGCGGCTTCGGCCGGCGCGGGCGCGGCCGCATGAGGGCGCCGGCGAAACAGTCCCTGCCGTACCCACAGCCAGAACAGGCTCCTCGCGCCCGCCAGCGCGGCGCGCAAGTCGTTGACATTGCGCAGCCGCGCGAGCTGGCGCAACAGGAACGCCGGCCGCGAGTAGAAGCGCCGCAAGCCGAGCTGGCGCAGCGCGTGGATCTCTTCGCGCGTCATCGTGTAGGGCACGAACGCGGCGCCCTGGTAGGTGTAGTCCCCCAAGTCGCCGGAGATGGTGCCGTACTTCGCGTGATGGTCGTACAGATCGGTCCCGGGAAATGCAGTGACGGCGTGAAAATTCGCGAGATCCGGATCAAGCTCGAGCGCGAACTCGATGGTCTTCAGGCCGTCCGCGTAGGTCTCGCCCGGAATCCCGAACATGAACGGCATGCTCACCCGCAGCCCCACCGCCTGGGCCGCGCGCACCGCCGCGCGGGTTTGAGCCAGGGTCGAGCCTTTGCGCACAGCATTGAGGCTATCCTGCGCGCCGCTTTCACCGCCGAACAGGATGGCCCAGCAACCGGCCTCCTTGAACGCGCGCAGCAGCGGCTCGTCCACCTGGTTCACGCAGGCCGATGCGAACCAGCTGAAGTCGAGCCCGCGCGCCTTGATCTCCCGCGCCAGCCGCAGCGCGCGCTCGTAATCGGCCGCGAGCGTGTCGTCCAGAAATTTGATTTCGCGGTAGCCCAGGGCGATACAGTGCTCGATTTCGGCGAGCACGTTTTCGATCGAGCGAAAACGCACGCCGCGCACGCCGGCGCGCCGGCCCCTGTCGATCTGGAAGCAGAACAGGCACTTGCGGTCGCAGCCGCGCGCGCTCAGCAGCACCGTGACGGGCTTGCGCCGGTAGGTGCCGGGCGGCGGCAGGTAGCGATCGGCCTCGCCCAGCAACTCGCGCGCGGGGAAAGGCAGCGAATCCAGATCCTCGATGAGCGGGCGCGGCGGATTCTTGACGATCTCGGCGCCCCGCCGGAACGCCACCCCGAGCACGCCCTCCAGGCCCTGCCCGGCCTCCAGCCGCCCGACCATCTCGGCAACGGTGCGTTCCCCTTCGCCCGTGCCCACCGCGTCGAAGTGGGCGCACTTGCGCAGGCAATGCGCCTGCAGCGCGATCGGATACGGGCCGCCGGCGCAGGTGAAGATCTCCGGATTCAGCCGCTTCACCGCCGCCGCGGTCTCGATCGCCTTGTTCCAGCCGAAGGTCGTCGAGTAGATGCCGGCGAAACGCGGATCGAATTCGCCCACGCGCCGCAGGATTTCCTCCTGCGTGAGAAAGGCGCCGTTGAAGAAGCGCACTTCGTGCCCGGCCTGGCGCAATACCGCCGCGATGTAGAGCATGCCCAGGGGCTGCCAGTAATTGATCTGCGAGCCGGCCGTCTGGCGCGCAAACAACTCCTGCGGCACCCAGGCCGGGATGATCAGCGCGCATCTCACGGCACGCCCCCGACTGCGACGGTAGCAGGCATCCGTGTCTCGCGCGCGAGCTGCGCGTCTGCCGCTGTGAGTCCCGACGCGATCGCCTGATCCATGTTGTAGTAGCGGAACAGCCCGCCGCGGCCCGCGAGCTGCAGGTTGTCGAAGCGCTCCAGGTAATCGCAGAGAATCCGGCTGCGTTCCTGGTAACCCACCTCGAACAGCGGGTAGGCCGCGGGAATTCTCACCACCATGCCACCACACACCTCGTGGCGGCGGATGAACCCGAGTTGTTCGAGGTGGTGCATGGTCGCATCAATCAGTTCGGCGTCGGCTGCGTTCCAGGCGGCGTCGCCGCGAAAACAAAAGCGTTCGGTTACCAGCAGCGTGCGCCCGGGCGGCGCCATCGCGGCGCTCCAGTTGGTCGGCTCATGCAGCCGGCCGAAGGGGATGTCCTTGCCGGGAAAGTAGATCCAGGTCTGGTCGGTCGCGCGCTCGCGGCGGAGCATCACCGCCACGATGACCAGATCCCGGTAGCGCAGGCGCGCGGCGGCCGTGCGCACCTCGACCGGCGCGTGTGGACTCAACGCCTGGATGAGCTGGGTCAGGGGGATCGTAGACAGAAACGCCTCGCCCCGAAGCTCGTGCACCTGGTCTCCCCGGCGCACGCTGACGCCCTCGATGCGTCGCCCGTCGTGGCGCAGGCGCACCACCCGGCTGCCGGTGGCAATCGAACCCGATCGCTCGATCGCCGCGCGCAGGCGCTCTGCAATGCTGCCGATGCCGAGCTGCGGGTACAAGAACCTGTCCACCAGCGTCGGCAGCGCGGCGCTACGCTTCAAGAATGCATGGCGGAGGGCGGTGCCCAGAGACAGGCCCTGGACGCGCTGCGCCATCCACTCGGCGCTGATATCGCGGCAGTCGATGCCCCAGACCTTTTCGCTGTAGTCGCGGAAATAAAGCTCGAACAGCGGCCGCCCGAAATAGGCCACGACCCAGTCTTCCAGCGATACCAGCGGCGCGGGCCGCGTCCACCGCGCAACGCGCGCGAAGACATAGCCGAGCAGGACCTGCGCGCTCGTGCGCGCACCCAGCCCGGCGAGCGCACCCAGGGGCCGCAGCGGATACTCGATCCATTTGCCGTGCAGGTAGATGCGGCTCGCGCGCGACACCGTGACGAGCTCGTCGCCGAGCAGCTCGCGCACGAAGCCCTCGACGCGGGCGTCGTGGCTGAAGAAGCGATGCCCGCCGAGGTCGAAGCGAAAACCGTCGCGCGCCACGGTGCGCGCAAGCCCGCCGACGGCATCCGCGCCTTCGAGCACCTGCACCCGCCGGCCGGCTTGCGTGAGCGCCCAGCCGGCTGCCAGACCGGCGAGCCCGCCGCCGAGAATAAGGGTTTCCCTGTCCATGGCCCGCCGCGGGGCGCGCGCTAGCGCGCGAGCAGTACCGGAACGGCGGCCCGGTTCGCCACCTGCTGCGCCACGTCGCCGAGCATGAGCTTGTCGATCAGGCTGCGCGTGTTGCCGACGACGATGAGTTCCGCCCCGTGTTCCGCAGCCGTATTGATGATTTCCTCCGCGGCGCGCCCGCTCTTGATCACCGTGTGCAAGTCGTGGAAACCGTGCTCCTCGAAAAATGCACGCGGGGCGGCGAACATCGTTTCGGCCTTGGCCTTGCGCGCGGCCAGCTGCGGCGATCCTTCAATCGCGTCGCGCAGCTCGGCCAGCTCCGCGTCGTTGCTCATGCCATCCACGGAACTCGGTCCGCCGAAGCTCAGCACGTGCAACAGGATCACGGTCGGCGGCGGCCGGCCGGCGAACAGGCGCACGCAAACTTCGATGCAGGCGCGGCTGCCTTTGGACCCATCCACGGCAACGAGCACTCGGTTCATGTTTCCTCCTCCTTGCCCCAATCAGAACCCGTTGTAAAACGCGTCTTGCAAGGAGCCGATCCAGGGGGGGATGAGCGGAGGTATCCCCTCATATTGAAACTGCTCATTGTCCGTACCCGCCCGCCCCCGCGCTTACCGGCGCATGCTCCGCCCCGGCCCCGGCCACAGTCTTGGCACCGCCGGTATGCGCCGACATGGCGTAACCCATCAGAAACCCGATCCAGCTCGCTGCGACGACAACCACGATCCAAAGGCTGCTCTTGTTCATGGGATCTTTTCCTCAGGCTGCGATTTTCCTGATCTTCCAGGTGTACTTTCCACTGTCGGTATTCTTCTCGACGACCTCGTTCCCGATGGATTCGCACATGGCAGAGATGGACTCCCCCGAAGAAGCGTTGTCGAACACCAGTTCCAGCAGTTCTCCCCCCTTCATCTTTTCCAGCGCCTTCTTGGTATAGAGCTGGGGGTGCGGGCAAACATAGCCGCAAACGTCCAGCGCATACAAGCCCTCGCTCTTCTTTTCGAATTTCATCGCTCACCTCCTCCTGTCATACCTGCACTATAGTTCGAAAGCGGCCATCTCTTTCGCCATTTTCCTCTCGGTCCACCAGTTGAAAAATTTTACGCCGACGTAGGCGCCGACGAACATGCCGCTGCCGAACATCCATCCGGACACGTCCCCCTGGGACACGCGGACGAAGAACGCGCCGATATTGCATCCCAGGCCGAGGCGGGAGCCGATGCCCATCAGAGTGCCGCCGATGATGGCCCACATGGCGAGCTCGCGCGTCGTCCCCTTCCACTTGAACTCGTTGCTCAGCAGTGCCATCACGGCTGCGCCGCCGATCAGGGCGAGCGACATCCAGTCCGCCGGGTTGATCAGCGGATTGGGAAGGCCGTTCTCGAGGCCGAAATAAATGTTGTCCATGTTGTCCGCGCCCAGCTTGTGGAAGACCCATCCGACCCACTGGGCTTCCTGCGTCGTGACATACCAGTAGCCCGGGTCGAACACCGTGCCCT
>JAJZUK010000158.1 GCA_021847125.1 Pseudomonadota bacterium
GGGCCTTGGGCAGCTCGATCTTGGTCGCGTCGAGCAGCGCCTGCATGACCTTGTTCTTGAGATCCGACTGCACGCGCTTCTTTACTTCGCGCTCGATGTTTGCCTTGATTTCGGCGCGCATTTTGGCGAGATCGCCGTCGTCGACGCCCAGCGAGCGCGCGAATTCGGCATCCACCTCGGGCAGGTGCGCCTCCTCGACCAGTTTTATGCTCAGGTCGAAGCTCGCCACTTTGCCGGCCACGTCCTTGCCGTGGTAGTCCGCCGGAAAAGTCAGCGCGAAGGTCTTGCTCCCGCCAGCCGCAAGGCCTAGGGCATTGGCTTCGAACTCTGGGAGCATCTGCTTCTCGCCCAGCACGAAGACGAAATCGCTGGCCTTGCCGCCATTGAACTCGGCGCCGTCGATCTTGCCCAGGAAATCCGCCGTCACGCGATCGCCGACTGCGGCAGGCCGTTCCACCGCATGGAAATGCTGGCGCTGCTTGCGCAGGATCTGCAGCGTCTTGTCGACCTCGGCATCGCCTACGACGAGCACGGCGCGCTCGATCGTGCTCGCGGCGATATCCCCGGGCACCACTTCCGGGTAGACCTCGAAAGTGGCGCTGAACTCGATATTCTTTGCGTCCGCCTCGCCCGCTTTGGGCTCGATGCGCGGATAGCCGGCGACCTTGAGGTTCTGCTCGCGCACCGCGTCGCTGAACGACTTCTGCACCACGTCGCCGATGACCTCCGAGCGCACCTGCGGTCCATATTGCTGCGCGACGAGCTTCATCGGCACCTTGCCTGGACGGAAGCCCGCCATGCGCAGGGTACGGGACAGCTTTTTCAGCCGTTCGCTCACCTGTTGCTCGATTTCCTCAACCGCCACAGCCATGTTAAGGCGGCGCTCGAGCGTGCCCAGATTCTCCAAACTTGTTTGCATCAAAATCCCTCAAAGTCCGCAACTAAACCAGGGAACCGATAGGAACGACCGCCCTTCTCGTTACCCGCTCTTGAAACAGCATGGCATGGTGCCCAGGAAGGGACTCGAACCCCCACGCCTTGCGGCGGCAGGACCTAAACCTGCTGCGTCTACCAATTTCGCCACCTGGGCGCGGATGCAATTTTACGCGATTTCCCCCTATACTGTCAGCCCAAGATTTGCCAATTCCCCAAGAATTTCAAGCCAATGTCGGTAGGCCACTACGAGAATTTCCCGGTCGCGTCAATGTTGCTGCCGGCCCCGCTGCACCACCCGGTCTCGGTCATTTATCGTTTTGCCCGATCGGCGGACGATTTTGCCGACGAGGGCGACTTGCCGGCGAACCAGCGTCTGGCGCTACTGGAGGGTTATCGCCTGAAACTCAGGCAACTGGAGGCCGGAGCCGCCCCCGTGGATGCGCTTTTTGCCGAACTTGGACCTGTGGTGCGCGAATACGCATTGCCGTTCCAGTTGTTTCACGACCTGCTCGATGCGTTTGCGCAGGACGTAGTCAAAACGCGCTATGCCGACTACACCGAGATTCTGGATTACTGCCGTCGCTCCGCCGACCCGGTGGGCCGGCTGCTGCTGCATCTGTTCGGCGCGGCAACCGCAGACAACCTCAGGCTTTCCGACGCGATCTGCACCAGCTTGCAGCTGATCAATTTCTGGCAGGACGTGGAGATCGACTGGCACAAGGACCGTATTTACCTGCCGCAGGACGAAATGCGGCGCTTCGAGGTGACCGAGGGCCAGATCGCGAGCCGCGACGCGTCAGGCCGCTGGCCGGACTTGATGCGGTTTCAGACCGAACGTGCGCGCGCGCTGATGGAATCGGGGAAGCCTCTGGGCAGGGCTCTGCCGGGGCGTATCGGTCTAGAGATCCGCACCATCGTCCAGGGCGGCCTGCGCATTCTCGAAAAAATAGACAATGCCGGGGGCGACGTCTACCATCACCGGCCAGTATTGAAAGCCTATGACTGGCCCTTGCTGCTATACCGGGCGTTCGCACACTGATGCTAGGCTGTCGAAATGCCTGCGACGCGGATTCGAATCACACGATGGCGGAATGTCCTTGAAACCAGACGAATACTGCCAAAACAAGGCAGCGCAGAGCGGGTCGAGCTTCTACTACTCCTTTCTGTTTCTGCCGCCGGAACGCCGCCGCGCCATCACCGCGCTGTACGCCTACTGCCGCGAGGTGGACGATGTCGTCGATGAATGCGCCGACAGCACCGTGGCGCGCACCAAGCTTGCCTGGTGGCGCCAGGAACTCGCCCGGCTGTACGCGGGCGAACCGCAGCATCCGGTGACGCGGGCGCTGCAACCCGCCCTCACCCCCTTCGGCATCAAGCACGAACACCTGGCCGAGATCATAGACGGCATGGAGATGGATCTGGACCAGAACCGGTATCCTGATTTCGCCGCACTGGAACAGTATTGCCACCGCGTCGCCGGCGTGGTGGGACTGCTTGCCGCCTCCATCTTCGGCTACCGCGACGAGCGCACCCTCGCCTACGCCCACACGCTGGGCCTCGCGTTTCAGTTGACGAACATCATCCGCGACGTCGGCGAAGACAGTCGCAAGGGGCGCATCTATCTGCCGCTCACCGAGTTGCGGCAATTTAACGTAAGCGCAGCCGACATTCTGCATGCACGCCAGACCGACAATTTCGTGCGCCTGATGACGTTTCAAATCGAGCGTGCGGAGCGCTACTACACCGAGGCGTTCGAACAGTTGCCGCAACTGGACCGCAAGGCGCAACGGCCCGGCCTGGTGATGGCGGCGATCTACCGCACCCTGCTCAGGGAAATCGCGGACGACGGCTGCAAGGTGCTCAACCAGCGCACCGCGCTGACGCCGGTGCGCAAGCTGTGGATCGCCTGGAAGACCTGGATCACGGCGTGAACGTCGCCGTCATAGGCGCCGGCTGGGCCGGCCTGGCCGCTGCGGTGACGCTGGCTCAGGCAAACATCCGGGTCAGCGTATTTGAAGCGGCGCGGCATCTGGGCGGCCGTGCGCGCTCGCTCGAAATCGAAGGCGCCAAACTCGATAACGGCCAGCACATCCTGATCGGCGCCTACCGCGAAACCCTGCGCCTGATGCGCGCGGTCGGCGCCGACCCGGACAAACTGCTGCTGCGCTCGCCGCTCGCCATCGAATACCCGGGCAAGTTCAGCCTGCGCGCGCCGCGCCTTCCCGCGCCCCTGCATCTGATCGCCGCCCTGCTCACCGCCGGCGGACTGAGCTGGGGCGAGCGCCTGGCGGCCACGCGGTTTATGACGGCGATGCGCAGCAATGCCTATCGCCTCGCCGCCGACATGCCGGTCGCCGAACTGCTCGCATTGCACCGCCAGAGCGGAGCGCTCGCGCGCTACTTGTGGGAGCCCTTGTGCGTGTCCGCGCTCAACACGCCAGCCGCCTCGGCCTCGGCGCAGGTCTTTCTCAACCTGTTTCGCGATGCGCTGGACGGCGCGCGCGCGAACAGCGACTATCTCATCCCGCGCGTCGATCTGGGCAAATTGTTCCCCGAGCCTGCGGCGGCCTTTGTGCGCGCCAACGGCGGCTTGGTGCGGCTGGGAACGCCGGTGCGCACGCTGGAGCGGACCTCGGACGGCTTCGCCCTCGACGCGGGTGCGGAGCACTACAGCCATGTCATCCTCGCCGTAGGCCCGCATCAGATCGACGCCCTGCTCGATCGCTTCCCCGCACTCGCGCCAACACGCCAGAACGTGGCCGCGCTCGCCTACGAACCGATCTATACCTGCTATTTGCAGTATCCGGCGGACATCGCGATGCCGCTGCCGATGACGGGATTCGACGGCGGCAGCATCCAATGGATATTCGATCGGGGCCGGCTGAACGCCATCCCGGGATTGCTGGCGGCGGTGATCAGCGCGCGCGGCGCGCACCAGAGCACATCCCAGGACGTGCTGGCGGCCTCCATACACCGCGAGCTCGCCGCTTTCCTGCCCGGACTGCCTGCGCCTTTGTGGTCGCGCGTGATCGCGGAAAAGCGCGCCACGTTTTCCTGCCGTTCGGGTATCGCCCGGCCCGCAAACCGGACTGCGGTCGAGCACCTTTACCTGGCGGGCGACTATACCGCCAGCGACTATCCGGCCACGCTGGAAGCCGCGGTGCGCAGCGGCGTGCAGGCCGCGCGCTTGGTCTGCGAGCACTAGCGCAGACGCGCGACTGCGTCCTCGACCCGGTCGCAGGCGATAATCTCAAGTCCACTGAGCGACTGCCTGGGCACATTCGCCTTGGGGATGATCGCCTGGGTGAAGCCGAGCTTGGCCGCTTCGCGCAACCGTTCCTGTCCGCGCGGCGCCGGACGGATTTCCCCCGCCAGCCCGACTTCGCCGAACACCGCCAGTTTTTGCGGCAGCGGCTTGGCGCGCAGCGACGATACGATGGCAAGCAGCACGGCAAGATCCGCGGCCGGTTCGCTGATCTTCACCCCGCCCACCGCGTTGACGAACACGTCCTGGTCGAAGCAGGCGATGCCGGCGTGGCGGTGCAGCACGGCGAGCAGCATGGCGAGGCGGTTCTGTTCCAGTCCCACTGAAAGCCGGCGCGGGCTCGGCGCGTGGCTGGAATCGACCAGCGCCTGGATTTCCACCAGCAAGGGACGCGTGCCCTCCTGCGTGACCAGCACGCACGAACCGGGCACCGGCTCGCCGTGGCGCGACAGGAAAATCGCCGAGGGGTTGGAGACGCCCTTGAGG
>JAJZUK010000159.1 GCA_021847125.1 Pseudomonadota bacterium
TCCTCGACCTCGCCTATCCCAAATACCAGATCACACCCGCGCAACAGCTGGTGGAATTAGCCGGTGCGACACCGCCGGGAAGCGGCTTGCGCGTACGCATCGAAGGCACGACCATCGAAGGCAAGCAGTTGAAGAAGACGGTATTGATCCCGCTCGCCCGCGAAGGCTCGGGACCGCAACGCATCTCGAAGTCAGGCCTGACGACCATGAGCGTGCCAGCCGGCGTACAGATTGCCGCGGTGTCCTTGCACAGCCCGGCTGAAAAAGCCGGCTTCGAACAAGGGTTCATGATCACGGGGATCGAGACGGAAGTGCCCCGGCCCGCCCAGGAATGGATGTTCTTCCCCGCGCTGCTGGTGCTCGGGGCGATAATCTGGCTGCAACGGCGGCGCTTGCTTGCCGACACGGCACGGCACCCCTCACCTGCCTGAAGACGCTCGATTCCGGCCGGCGCATCAGACGGGTGCGTGCGGCATCACGAATCAGACATTGCCGCGGCTGCGGAAGCCCCAACGCAAGGAGCGTGATATGTCGAACCAGAATCTTCTCCCCCGCCGGCTGTGGACGCGCCGCGAAGTCCTCGCGCTGGGCGCCGGCATCGCCGCCACTGCAGCGCTGCCGATCGCTCCGGCTTTCGGCGCCGCGGCGCCGCTGCTCACGCGGACCATTCCGCGCAGCGGCGAACGTCTGCCGGCCATCGGCATCGGCACGGCGATCGTGTTCGATATCCACGACGACGCCGCCCGGCGCGCCGAGCGGCGCGCGGTGATTCAAACCATGCTCGACGGCGGCGCGCGGCTGATCGACACCGCGCCCTCGTACGGCACGGCGGAAACTGTCGTCGGCGACCTGCTGGCGGAAATGAAAGTCCGCGACCGGCTATTTGTCGCGACCAAAGTGCGCGCCGCCGGACGCGAGGCGTCGATAGCCGAGATGCAGCAATCGCTGCAACGCTTGCGCACCGACAGGATCGACCTGATGCAACTGCACAACGTCGGCGCCAGCGCGAGCGCCGCCGCGGCGCAGATCGCCGTGCTGCGCGAATGGAAGGATAAAGGCGTGTTCCGCTACATCGGCATCACGCATTACGTCGAAAGCGCGAACGAGCGCATGACCGGACTCATGCAGCGCGAGAAACTCGATTTCGTGCAGGTCAACTACTCCATGGCCGAACGCGGCGTCGAGCAGCGCCTGTTGGCGGTCGCCGCCGAGACCGGAACCGCCGTGCTGGTCAATCTTCCGTTCGGCCGCGGCAAGTTGTTCAGCGCCGTGCGCGGCCGGCCGCTGCCCGCCTGGGCGGCGGAATTCGACGCGGCGAGTTGGGGCCAATTCTTTCTCAAGTACATCCTGGCACAGGAGGCGGTGACCTGCGTCATACCCGGAACGGACAAGCCCGAGTACATGGCGGACAACCTCAACGCCGGGCGCGGACGTTTGCCCGACGCGGCGATGCGCAGGAAAATGGTCGAATTCTGGGGGTCGCTGGGTTGAGCTGCTGTTCCTGCAACTGCCCAAGATGCGGCTGTCAGTCTGATAATCCGTTTCAGCTCCCGAAGCCGTCGGCAACCATCACCTCGATCAAATGCGGGCCGCCCGCCTGCAGCGCCGCGCGCAGCGCGGGCGCTATGCCCTGCGGCGCGCTGACGCGCTCGGCCGCCATGCCCAGGGAGAGCGCGAGCCCGGTGAAATCGATCTCGGGGTCGCGCAGGTCCATGCCGGTAAAACGATCGGTGGCGCGCATCGACACCAGCCTCTCCTTGAGGATGCGGTAGCTGCGGTTGTTCGCGATCACATAAGTGATCGGCAGCTTCAGATGCGCCGCCGTCCACAGGGCCTGCACCCCGTACATGGCGCTGCCGTCGCCGATGACTGCCACCACCGGCCGTCCGGGTTGCGCCAGGCTGACGCCCACCGCGCCGGGCAAGCCGAAGCCCAGGCCGCCGCTGGCGAGTCCGTAGTAGCCCCGGCGGTCGCGCAGCTCCAGGAAGCCCGGCAGCGCGGTCGACGAGGGCAGCGCCTCTTCGACCACGATCGCGTCCGGCGGCAGGGTTTCGCTGAGGGCGAGCATCAGGTAGCGCGGATCGATAGGCGCGGTCCCGGCCGTGCGCATCACCTCGATGCGCGCCGCGGCGCGCTGCGCGGTCCAGTTGCGCGCCTCGAGCGCGGCAAGCCGGCGCGCTGCGGCTTCGGCCTGGGCGGCGCTGCGCGTTGCGCGCAGCAGAGGCACAAGCGCGCGCAGCGTCTCCTTCACGTTGGCGCACAGCGCCAGCTCGGTCGGGTAGTTCTTGCCCAGCTCCCAGTCGCGCTCGCTGACATGCAGCACCTGCATGCCATCGGGCAGGGGCGCGCTCGGGCTGTACACCGACATGCGCAACAGGTCCGCGCCCAGGCACAGCATCAGGTCGAACGGATCGAGCAGCGCGCGCACCTGCTTCTGGCTGCGCGTCAAGGCGCCGAGATACGCCGGATGCGCGCTGGGAAACTGCGCGCAATACGGTATCGGCTGCTGGTACACGGCGGCGCCGAGCAATTCGGCGAGCTCGGCCGCTTCGGCGAACGCGTCATGGTTCGAAATTTCCTGGCCCGCGAGGATCACCGGATTCTTCGCGGCGAGCAGCTTTGCCGCGAGCCGGGTCAGCGCTTCGTCGGACGGGCGCACGCGCGCGTCGACGCGGGTCGGGGCGCCGAAATCCATTTCCACTTCGGCGTCGAGCACATCGCCCGGCAGGCTGATGAACACCGGGCCGGTCGGCGGGGTCAGCGCCAGTTTCGCCGCGCGGCGCACGATGCGCGGCAGATCCTCGGCGCGCGTGACCTCGATCGCCCACTTGACCATGGGCTGCGCGATCGGCACCAGCGGGTCGTATAGCAGCGGCTCGAGCAGGCCGTGACCCTGTTCCTGCTGCCCGCAGGTCACGATCAGCGGCGAACCGGAGAATTTCGCGTTGTAGAGCGCGCCCATCGCGTTGCCCAGGCCGGGGGCGACGTGCATGCTGCAGGCGGCAAGCCGGCCGGACGCGCGGGCGTAACCGTCGGCCATGCCCACCACCACGGCTTCCTGCAGGCCGAGCACATAGTTAAGCTCGGGAAAATCCGGCACCACCTCCATCAGCGGCAGTTCGGTGGTGCCCGGATTGCCGAACAGGTGGGTAACGCCCTCGTCGATGAGGAGCTTCAGAAATGCGGTCCGGCCGGTGAGCTTGGCCATGATCAGAACGACCGCGGCAAGCCGAGCACGTGCTCGGCGACGTAGGACAGGATCAGGTTGGTCGATATCGGCGCGATCTGGTACAGCCGCGTTTCGCGGAATTTGCGCTCGACGTCGTACTCGCAGGCGAAGCCGTAGCCGCCGTGGGTCTGCAGGCAGATGTTGGCGGCCTCGAACGAGGCCTTGGCCGCGAGGTGCTTGGCCATGTTGGCCTCGGCGCCGCAGGGCTGGTGCGCGTCGAACAGCGAGCACGCCTTCCAGCGCATCAGGTTCGCCGCCTCGGTCTCGATATAGGACTCGGCGATCGGGAACTGCACGCCCTGGTTCTGGCCTATGGGCCGGTCGAACACCACGCGCTCCTTGGCGTAGCCGCTCGCGCGGTTGATGAACCAGTAGGCGTCGCCTATGCATTCGGCGGCGATCAGGATGCGCTCGGCGTTGAGTCCGTCGAGTATGTATTTGAAGCCCCTGCCCTCCTCGCCGATCAGGTTCTCCACCGGGATTTCCAGATTCTCGAAGAACAGCTCGCAGGTATCGTGGCTGACCATGTTGCGTATCGGCTGCAGCGAGAGCCCCTTGCCGATCGCCTGGTGCAGGTCGACGATGAATATCGACATGCCCTCGGACTTGCGCTTTACCTGGGCGACCGGCGTGGTGCGCGCGAGCAGGATCATCAGATCCGAGTGCTGGATGCGCGAGATCCATACCTTCTGGCCGTTGACCACGTAGCGGTCGCCCTGCTTCACCGCAGTCGTCTTCAATTTGGTGGTATCGGTACCGGTGGTCGGTTCGGTCACGCCCATCGACTGCAGCCGCAGTTCGCCCGAGGCGATCTTGGGCAGGTATTTCCGCTTCTGCGCTTCGGAGCCGTGGCGCAACAGCGTGCCCATGTTGTACATCTGGCCGTGGCAGGTGCCGGAGTTGCCGCCGCACAGGTTGATCTCCTCCATGATCACCGAGGCCTGCGCCAGACCCAGGCCGGAGCCGCCGTATTCCTGCGGAATCAGCGCGGCGAGCCAGCCCGCCTTGGTCAGCGCATCGATGAACGCCACCGGAAAATCGCGCTCGTAGTCGATCTTGCGCCAGTACTCGTCGGGATATTCGCGGCAAAGATCGCGCAGCGCTTCGCGCAGCTCCTGGTGCTGGTCGGGAGCGGGAATATTCATTTTTTGTTCTCCGGATTTGCTTGAATGGAAATTTCGGCGGCAACCAGACTCGCCGGCGCACCCGAGGCAAAAGGCGCAAACTCCACGGGTCTGGCTGCTTCATGGCGTCCCGGCGCGGCATCTGATTGCGCCGGGGTGATGTCGTATTCATAATACCGAACGATCCAAGACTAGACAATGACCCAGAACAAACCGGACAGGAAAAACCACATCATGGAATTCAAGGACCTCATCTACACCGAGCAGGCCGGCGTCGCCACCATCACCATCAACCGCCCCAAGGTGTATAACGCCTTCAGCAGCAACAC
>JAJZUK010000160.1 GCA_021847125.1 Pseudomonadota bacterium
CAGGTCCATCCAGGCCGACAGGCGCTTGGCCTTGTCGCGCGACAGGCGCGTTTCGCCGAAGCCGTCTTCCAGGGCCTCGATGGCGACGCTGACGAAATCGCCGACCTTGGCCTCGACCTCGCCGGCGTCGTTGCGGAATTCCTCGACCGGGATGAAGCTCTCGGACTTGAGTCCGGCATTCACCACGACGAAATTCATATCTACACGAACTACTTCTGCGGTGATCACCTCGCCGATGCGCATTTCCTGGCGCGTCAGGCTTTCTTCAAACAAGGCTGCGAAATTGTTTTCGTTGGAGGCGACCGCGGGGGAAAGATTGGACATTGGATTGTTTTACCTGATTTCACCGCCCTTGCGGACGGGGTTGATTAAACATAAAGCGGGCTCACAGCTGCTGCGAGCCCGCCACCTTTTGCCGGTACCAATCAAGTACCTGGCGCACTATTTCCTCTATGCCAAGACCGCTGCTATCGAGTTCCCTGGCATCGAGCGCCTTTTGCAAGGGTGCTACGCTTCTGGCGCTGTCGCGCTCGTCGCGTTCACGCAATTCCTGCAAAAGGGTCCGAATGTTAGCATCGATTCCTTTTTCTTTCAACTGCTTATACCTGCGCTCGGCGCGCACTTCGGCGCTCGCGGTCAGAAATACCTTCAGCGTGGCATCGGGAAACACCACCGTGCCCATGTCGCGGCCTTCGGCGACCAGTCCCGGGGCTTCGCGGAAGGCCCGCTGGCGCGCGAGCAACGCCTGGCGCACCCCTGGCAAAGCGCCGACCCGGGAAGCCCCCATACCACAGATTTCACTTCTAATATCTCCTGTAACATCCTGGCAAGACAGGAGAAGTTGTCCGCCGCCAAAGCGTACATCCAGCTGTCTGGCCAGTTCGGCCAAAGCCGCTTCGTCGTCAAAACCGATGCCCGACTGCACCGCCGCCAACGCAACCAGGCGGTACAGGGCGCCGCTGTCCAGGTAATGAAAGCCCAGCGCCTCGGCCACCCGCTCCGCGATCGTGCCCTTGCCCGAGGCCGAGGGGCCGTCGATGGCGATCACCGGCGCTGCCGTCTTTTCTTGGCTCATCGCCGACATCAACCTGAAATCCGCGCCAGCGCGTCGAAATATCCGGGGAAGGTCTTGTTGACGCACTGCGGGTCGTTGATGCGCACCGCGACGCCGCCCAGCGCCGCCAGCGAGAAACACATGGCGATGCGATGGTCGTCGTACGTGTCGATGGCGACGCCGGAGACGAGTCCCGCCGCGGGCGGCGTGATGCGCAGGAAATCCGCGCCCTCTTCGACGCTCGCGCCCAGTTTGCGCAGTTCGGTGGCCATCGCGGCAATGCGGTCGGTCTCCTTCACGCGCCAGCTGCCGATATTGCGCAGCACGCTGGTCCCGTCGGCGAACAGCGCCGCCACGGCGATGGTCATGGCCGCATCGGGGATATGGTTGAAGTCGGCATCGATGGCATGCAGCCTGCCGCCGCCCGCCGCTGCTCCCGCGCCCGCCTCGATCCAGTTGTCGCCCATGCTGATGCCGGCGCCCATGCGCTCCAGCGCATCGGCAAAGTGAACATCGCCCTGGATGCTGGCGCGGCCCACGCCCTCTACCCGCACCGGACCGCCGCCGCTCAACGCGCTGATCGCCCCGGCGGCAAGAAAATAGGACGCCGAGGAGGCATCGCCCTCGACATAGATCTCGCCCGGGCTGCGGTAGCGCGCGCCGGCGGGAAGGGTGAACGCCTGCCAGCCCTTGCGTCCGACTTCGATGCCGAAGCGATGCATGATATTGAGCGTGATTTCGACGTAGGGCTTGGAAATCAGTTCACCTTCGACCTCGATGACCATTTCCCGGCCGGTAAGCGGCAGCGCCAGCAGCAGCGCGGTCAGGAACTGGCTGGACACGTCGCCGCGCACGCTCACCCTGTCGCCCGGCGCCAAGACGGCCGCGTGTATATGCAGCGGCGGATAGCCCGTCTCGCCGAGGTAATCGATGCTGGCCCCCATCCCGCGCA
This sequence comes from Pseudomonadota bacterium, assembly GCA_021847125.1. Next base: position 2,007 of record JAJZUK010000160.1, read on the forward strand.
GGGCGTCGACCAGGTCGCCGATGGGGCGCTCGTGCATGCGCTCGACGCCGGTCAGGCGATAATCCCCGCCGCACAGGGCGAGCACCGCCGTCAGCGGCCGGAACGCGGTCCCCGCATTGCCGAGGAATAGTTCGGCGTCCTTCATCTTGAACGCCCCGCCCGCGCCGTGCACGCGCAAGGCCCGCCCTTCCTGCCTGTAGCCTATCCCCAGATGACGCAGGGCGGTAAGCATCAGCCGCGTGTCTTCGGATTCGAGCAGGTCGAGAATGCGGGTCTCGCCCTCGGCCAGTGCGGCGAGCAGCAGGATGCGGTTGGATATGCTTTTCGACCCCGGCAGTTTCACCGTGCCGGCGGCGCGGCGTATCGGTCCTAAATCGAGATGGCGGGCGCTGTTCATGGGTGGACTCCGGTCATGTGTGGACTCCGATAGCGGCAGCTGCGCCTGGCGGCGTCATCGCTGCTTCTTCAGCCATTTTGCGCGCGCGATGCGCGCCCGGGCGAACATTTTTTCCAGCCCCGCCGCGTCGCCCGAGCGCAGCAGCCGCTTCACTTCGGCGAGTTCGCGCTCGAAGCCGGCCAGTTCCACCAGCAAGGCCTTGCGGTTGGCGACGCAGATATCGCGCCACATTTCCGGATGGCTGGAGGCGATGCGGGTGAAATCGCGAAAACCGCCGGCCGCATAGTCGAACAGCGCTTTGCCGTTCGGATGGCGCGCGACCTGATCCACCAGCGCATAGGACAAGAGATGCGGCAAATGGCTTACGGCGGCGAACACCCGGTCATGTTCGGCCGGCTGCATACGATAAAGCTTTGCGCCGCAGCTGCGCCATGCGGCGCGCACCCTCGCGATGCTGCGCGCGCTGTTCTCGGGCAGCGGCGTCAGCACCACCTTGCGCCCCCGGAACAGGTCCGCTTTCGCCGCATCCACCCCGCTGTGTTCGGCGCCGGCGATCGGGTGGCCGGGCACGAACTGCGCCGCGCGGCGTTTCAGCTTGGCGTAGGCGAGCGCCACCACGTCCTGCTTGGTGCTGCCGCCATCGGTCACCACGGTATGCGCCGCCAGGTGCGGCGCGATCGCTTGCATGATCCTGCCCATCTGGCCGACCGGCGTCGCGATCAGCACCAGATCGGCCTCGGCCACGATGGCCGGGTCGCGACACGCTTCGTCGATGACCCCGAGCTTGAGCGCGCGCGCCAGATTGGCCGGGCTGCGGCCCAGGCCGATGATGCGCTGCGCCGCTCCGGCCGCTTTCAGTGCCAGCGCAAACGAGCCGCCGATCAGGCCGACGCCGAAAATGACGACCGTATGGTCCGGACGCGGGATGGCCACGCGCTCTAGCCCTTGAGCACCGTTTCCAGCGCCTCGAGGAAGCGCGTGTTTTCGCTCTCCAGGCCTATGGTCACGCGCAAATGGTCGGGCATGGCGTAGCCGGCCAGGGGCCGCACGATCACGCCCAGCTTCAGCAGCTTCTGGAACACCGCGCCGGCCTGGCTCTGCGTGCCCGCGCGCGGGATTTCGACGGTAAGAAAATTGCCGTAGGACGGAATCCAGGCGAGCCCCAGGCGCTTGCATCCGGCCTGCAGCTGCGCCATGCCAGCGACGTTGAGCGCGTAGCTTTCGCGCAGGAACGCATCGTCAGAGAGCGCGGCCACCGCGCCGGCGATGGCCAGGTTGTTTACATTGAACGGCTGGCGCACGCGGTTGAGCAAGTCCGCAACCTCCGGGCGGCACACGGCGTAGCCGACCCGCAATCCCGCCAGCCCGTAGACCTTGGAGAAGGTGCGCGTCACGATCAGGTTGGGAAAGCGTGCGATCCACGCGATGCTCGGGCAGCGCAGCGCCGGATCCAGGTATTCGTTATAGGCCTCGTCCACCACGACGATCACCTGCTTCGGTACCCGGCTCAGAAAAGACTCCAGCTCCGCCGCGGCGAGCATGGTGCCGGTCGGATTGTTCGGGTTGGCGATGAACACCACGTGGGTGTCGGGCCGGATCGCGGCCAGCATCGCCTCGAGGTCATGGCCGAAATTCTTCGCCGGCACGACGATGCTCGCGGCGCCGCGCGCCTGCGTCGCCAGCGGGTAGACGGCGAACGCATGCTGCGAATAGACGGCCGAGCAGCCCGGCGCGAGAAACGCCATCCCCGCCAGCTCGAGCACGTCGTTCGAGCCGTTGCCGAGCACGATCTGCTGCATGCCCACGCCGAGGCGCTGCGACAATGCCTGGGTCAGTTCGAACCCGTCCGGGTAACGGCCCAGTTCCGGCAGCGCCGCCTTGATCGCTTCCAGCGCCTTCGGCGAAATCCCGCGCGGATTCTCGTTCGAAGCGAGCTTTATGATCGACTTCTCGTCCAGGCCGAACTCGCGCGCGAGTTCGGTGATCGGCTTGCCCGGTTGATAGGGCGCGATGGCGCGTATGTAGCCAGGGGAGCGTTCGCAGATGTCCATGATGTCCGGCATAAGATTGAGGACGATGCCAGCCTGAGGCTAGATCACCGCCGCGGGATAGGAACCGAGGATTTTCAGGAACGGCGCAAGCTTTTCCAGTTCGGCCAGCGCCTTCGCCACCTTGGCATCCTGGCGATGGCCCTGCACGTCGACGTAGAACATGTATTCCCAGCGCCCGGT
>JAJZUK010000161.1 GCA_021847125.1 Pseudomonadota bacterium
ACCAGCCATTGACGTATCAGTCGGGGATGCGGGCGCCGCTCCTGGCGTCGCCGGTATCCGTGATGAATATGTCGATGTTTCTCTGCAGCGCGACGTGGAACACGTCGGGCACGAAATCGATGGCGAAGCGGAACTGCTCGACCAGTGTATCTATGCCCTCGCCCAGCCCGAACCGCCCCGCCATGGTTGCGTGCCCGGGGTCGCGCAGGGCGAAAATCACATGGTCGAAGCCGACACCGGCGTAGATGGTCTCGATAATGATGCGCAGTATGTCATTCAGGCTCCTGCCTTCGACCATGGCATTGGTGATGTCCTGGATTCCGCCGGTAAGCACGTCGCGGCGTGCCAGCGTCGGTTTCGGCGGCGCTGCGCCAGACGTGTTTCTCCCAGGGTGCGCGCCGATGCGCAGGGTGTTTTCGATGTCCTCGCACCGCGGCACCGCTGCCGCAAGCGCCGGCGCAGGGTCCGCAGCCGCGGCATCGCCGGTCGCGCCTTGCAGCATGCCTAGCCTGCTGGCGATGCCCTGGTCGAGCTTCCACCCGACTGCCACTGTGTATTCCCTGAATTTATCTACCGAGCGCGCGAACATCCCCTCCACCGCTTTCGGATCCAGTTTCAATCGTTCCTTGTATTTGTCGAGTATCTCGCCTGAACGCTTTTCCTGCTGGTCGGCTTCGCCTTCGACCACCGCCGCGGACAGATCGGACGCCATGCACGCGATCAGGCGCGTAGTCTCGTCCTGGCTGGGACGGCCGCGCACCCCTTGGTGCTGCAGGTTCTTGTCCATGCTGCCGATTATTTTCTGCGGAAATCCCCAGGATTTCGCCACGCCCTGGCCGAGTTCGGTATAGCTTGCGCCCAGCACTTTGCGTGAGACCTGCTCCTCGCTGGCTTCACCCAGCGCGAGGATTTTCCGGATTTCCCCGGTCTCCTCCGGAAAATAGTAGATCGACAGCAGGCGCCCCAGGTTATGCATCATGGCGCAGACGAAGGTCTCTTCCGGATTGCCGTAACCCTGGGAAACGCAGATTTCCTTGGCGATCGCGCCGCCCAGGATCGCTCTTACGCACTCGCCCATCAGGTCCTGCGCCTGATTGCGGTCCTTCAAATGGTCGAACAGCAGCAGGCCCAGCACGATGTTGCGTATGGTGTCGAAACCCAGGCGGTAGACCGCACCGGAGATCGTGCTGATGCTGCCGCTGCCGGATGGATTGTAATAGCTGGAATTGGCGAGCTTGATGATCTTGTTGCTGAGCGCGAAATCCTTGAGCACCGCGTTGGTCAGCGTGGTTACGCTGCCGGTGTCGGAAAAGATGATGTTGTTTACCTTGGAAATGGATTCCGACATCGCCGGAAATTCCTTTTTCAGCTTGATACGCCGCAGCAGGAATTCGAGCGTGCCGCCGCCTTCGGTCGCGGCGGGCTTGCGCGATTCGGGATCGACTGCAGCCAGCAGGGCGTCCCGCATTTCCACCACCGAGTCGTAGCGCGCCGCCGGGTCCTTGGCCATGGCTTTCAGCAGGCAGGCGACGATTTTCACGTTCAAGCCGGGGCTCGGCGGCAGCACGATGGGGTCGCGCGCGATTTTGCGCAACAGTTCGTCGACGCCGCCGCCATTGCTCTTGAAGACCCGCGTCCCGGTGAGCATTTCGAAGAACACCAGTCCGGCGGAGAAGATGTCGGTTCTGGCGGAATACCGCTTTTTCTCGATGTATTCGGGCGCCATGTAGGCGGGGGTGCCGATCAGGTCCTCATCCACGCCGACACGCGAGCCGTCCAGCCAGCTCAGCGGATCGCGCGATGCGGCGCCGAAATCCATGATGCGCGGCGTGCCATCGCTGCCGAGCATGATATTCGCGGGCTTGATGTCCCGGTGCAATACGCCGTGCTTGTGCGCATGGGCAAGGCCGTCCAGCACCTGGGTCGCGATATGCAGCGCCTGCTCCGTCGGCAGGGCACCGCTGCGCTTGATCAACGCATCCAGGGTCTCGCCGGTGACGTACTCGAACACCAGGTAGGGCGTGCCGTAGAAATCGCCCGCCTCGAATACCGGCACGATGCAGGGGTGGCGCAAGGCGCTGACGGCGCGCGCTTCGTGCAGCAGGATCTGCATTTCGTCCCCGCTGGCCGCGGTCAGGGTCTTGATCGCGACTTCGCGCTTGAGCTTCGGGTCGTGCGCGAGGTACACGACCCCCTGTCCGCCTTCACCCAGGACCTGCCTGACCAGGAACCGATCGATGTTCCTTACACCCGTTGCCTGCGAATTGTCCAAAGTCGGCTGCCCGTATGCCCCAGTACAGCTATAGCGTCAACAAACCATGGGAACTTGACCCAGGCCATGCCGGTGCGACCGCCGCCGTCGGGTCTTGGCGGCAAAGCCGCGGTTGTGCGGACGGACCAGGTGGATAGGGCCGCTGGAGGCCGACGGACCTCCGGGGACTCAAGATAGCGCTCTGCTTGCCGATGTCACTAGTGTCGCAGCGGCTAGAATCCGAGGTGGTGTCTTGACTGCAGTCCATGCTACCGGGGCAAGGCGCGCGCCGGCTCGCGAGGCCGATGCGCCGGCGGAAGAAACGGCCACCGCGCCGAGCGGGCCAGCCCGTGCCCGGCAATGGTTGCGCGCGAAGTCGGGCGCGGCGTACGCGCGCGCGAGGCAGAAACTGCTCACCGCCGCCATCAGCGCGCTCGACAGCGGCATCGCCGCGCTGCAAGGGCTGCGCCTGCATGCCGGTGGCGAGCAGCACGAGGAGGAGGAACGTCCGGGGCGCGAGCGGGGGCGCTTGGGGACGCGCGCGCGAGCCGGTCGAGCCAGGACCGAAGCCGGTGCCGAGGATCGCGCCGCGATCGCAAAACCAAAGCGGCGGCTGCGCGGCCTGCTCGTCTATCTTGTCGTGGCGCTGCTAGGGGGTATGGGCGGCATGGCGCTGTCCTACGACTTGCTGTCGCGGCTGCTCGACCGGCAGGCAGTCGAACTCAAACGCCAGGAAATCAAACAGTCGAAGTATGCAAAATCGGTAGCCCGACTGCAGGCGCAGGCGGACTCCGCGCAGGCGAAGCAAGCCCAAGCCGAGGCCCGCCTGGCAGAGATGCTGGCCGAGAGCGAAAAGAAACTGGCCGAAGGCGAGAGGAAGCTAGTCGAACTGGAGAAGAGGCGGGCGGACGCCGAGACCCGGCTGGCAAGCGCTCTCGCGCTGCGCACGAGCGCAGTGCCTCGGCCACAGGGCGGCGGCAGCCGCAGCGGCGCACGCCATGACCAGACCGCCTGGGTCAAGTCGGGTGATTGCACGCTGGGCGGCGGCAACGTTCAGTCGGCTCTAAAGGGCTGCATGGCTGAAATGGGGCGCAAATAGTCGTGGTCCGCCGGCGTGCTGCGAAAATTACGGCCTCAAGGAATCCGCGCCGCTGCCGATAATCTACCGTAAGTGTAAGGGCTCGATCAGCGGATCAGGCGAAACGGCTGGCATGGAAAATATCAATACATGCAAATGAATCAGTTTGTTAAGGCTGGTCTGCGGCGTTGCGTCGCGGGCCGAACGCATTTCGGTCCGGGCGAGGACGCCGAGGGCGCTGCCGGCAGGTCGCTAAGGCAGAGCATTGCGGCCGGCGCTGTTCTTCGAGTCGATATGCCAGGCATGGATAACAGGGGCCGATCTTGGGTGCCATGATGACAAACCAGCATATGCGCGTTCTGATCGTGGAAGACTCGGAGGACGACGCGCGTCTGCTGCATTCCGAATTGTCCCGGGCAAACGGCAATATCACCTTTACCCGGGTGGATTGCGCCGAAGACATGCGCTCGGCATTGCTCGATTCGGAATGGGACATCATTATTTCCGATCATTCGATGCCCTGTTTCAGTTCGCTCGAGGCGCTGGATTTGCTGAAGGAGTGCGGCAAGGACATCCCTTTCATCATCTACTCGGGCGATGTCAGCGAGCACGTCGAAGTCGCGGCGATGTGCAGCGGCGCGCAGGACTCGATCGTAAAGGGCAACTTCGCCCGCCTGTTGCCGGCAATCGAGCGCGAAATGCATGGTGCCGCCGTGCGCCGCGCCATGGAGCAGGCCGACGCCCATGTGCACAAGCTCGCGTTCTACGACAGCCTGACCGGATTGCCCAACCGCAATCTGTTCTGCAACCACGTCGGCCAGAAGCTGCGTCAAGCCGCAGGACAGGCCTCGACCATCTACGTTCTGGATATCGACCGCTTCCTGCGCGTCAACAATTGCTTCGGCCACAAGGTTGGGGACGCGCTGATCTGCCAGATCGCGCAACGACTGCAGGAGTGCGTGCCCGAGGACGGCATGGTGGCCAGGGCGGGCAGCGATGAGTTTGCGGTATTTCTCGGCAATGCCGTGGACGAGAGTCAGGCGCGCGGTGCCGCGGAGCAGATCAGGCAGGCGTTTTCCCGGCCGTTCGCCGAGGGCGGGCTGGAATTCTATATCTCCGTGAGCATCGGCATCGTCGCGTCGCCGCGCGATGGCGAAGACGTGCCCGAGCTGCTGATCAACGCCGAGACCGCGATGTTCCGGGCCAAAAGCATGGGCGGCAACAACTGCCAGTTCTACGCGCGCGAGATGGGCGCGGTGGCGAGTGCGCAAC
>JAJZUK010000162.1 GCA_021847125.1 Pseudomonadota bacterium
TTCGCCGCGGAATGTCCAGCTTTGCGCACTACCGTGTTGTCACAGTAAGAGAATTCGCTGAGCGCGCGTTCACCCTGCGGCAAGACCTACGACTATGACGTGCTGGTCATCGCGACCGGCTCGCGCATGGTGCCCGAAGAGGTGAAAGGCCTGGCGGAGAACGCGGAGTTCTTCTACACCGAAGAGACGGCGCTCAAGATGATGCGCCGGCTGCAGGAGTTCCAGGGCGGCAAAGTGGTGATCACGGTCGGCGTGCCGCACAAGTGCCCGATGGCCCCGCTCGAAATCACGTTCATGCTGCACGACTACTTCAAGGAGCGCGGCCTCTCCGACAAGGTGAAGCTGCACTACACTTACCCGATCAACCGCGTGCACAGCCTGGAAAACGTGGCCAAGTGGGCCGCGCCCGAGTTCGACCGGCTGGGCATCAGCTACGAGACGTTTTTCAATATCAAGGAAGTGGACGGCGCGAAGAAAGTCCTGCGCAGCGAAGAGGGCTCGGAGGTGGCCTACGACATGCTGGTCGCGATCCCCGCGCACCGCGGCATGGAAGTGATCGAAAAGAACAAGCTCGGCCAGAACGGCTGGATTCCGACCAACCGCAACAAGCTCAACATGGAGGGGCGCAGCAACGTATTCGTGATCGGCGACACCACCAATATCCCGATCAGCAAGGCCGGCTCCACCGCGCACTTCGAGGCCGAAACCCTGGGCGAGAATATCGCGGCGATGGTGAAAATGGGGATCACCGCGCCGGTGCGCGATTACGACGGCAAGGTGTTCTGTTTCATCGAAGCGGGCCTGGATCGCGCCACCTACGCGATGTTCAATTACCAGAATCCGCCCGACCCGAAGGCGCCGACCCGCGCCATGCACTGGTTCAAGATGGCCTACAACAAGCTCTACTGGGCCTCCGCACGTGGACTGCTGTAGCCGGGAGGAATCATGAACGCAGAAACGAAGGGCGCCTCCGGCACGCTGGAAGAGCTCGCGGGCGTCGCCACCGCCGCGCGCGACGCGATGACCGAGGACATCGTCGGCCGCGTTGCCGACAGCGCCGCCGGAGCGATGGACCTGATCGACAAGGTCAACCGCAGCGGGCTGGGGAAGGCGATACCGCAGCTGGCGCAGATGGTCGAAAACGGCGACCTGCAGCGGCTGGTCGATCTGGCGCGGGTCTACGGCTCGGCCGAGGACGCGCTCACCGAGGAAATGGTCGGTCGCATCGCAGCGGTAGCGAGCGACGGCCTGAGCCTGATGGACCAGGTCAACCGCTCGGGCCTGGAAAAGGCGCTGCCGACGCTGACGCGCCTGGTCGCCGACGGCGACATCGAGCGCCTGGCGCAGCTTGCGCGCGTCTACGGCGCAGCGCAGGACGCGCTGTCCGAGGAAATCGTGGGCCGCCTGGCCGAGGCGATGAGCGAAGGCCTGTCGCTGCTCGACCGGCTCAACCGCGGCGGCGCGGGCCGGCTGGTCGAGATGCTGGCGAAGCTCGAGGCGAGCGGATCGCTCGAACGCGTGGCTGCGCTGCTGCCGACCTTCATCGACCGGCTCGACATGGTCGGTGGGCTGCTCGAGGCCATGGAAACGGCGGCGAAGCAGGCCGAGGCCGAGCGCACCGAGGGCGGCATGATGTCGATGTGGCGCATGCTTACCGATGCGCGCACGCAGGAGACGCTGCGCTTCATGCTCGCGCTCGGACAGCACATGCACGAGAGCTACGCGCGCAGGACCTGAGTCAAGATAGCGTGTCCGACCGGCCGCTGCGGCGGCCGGGCCGCGTGCTCCAGTTCGCGGCGCACCGCGCCGGCGGGGCGCGTGCGGCTGCGACTGGACAATGCCTCAGCCGGGGTCTAGCCTCGATAGCGGCAGTCTTTCTTTCCTGTCACATCGCCGATTCCGGAGCACGGTATGCAGCAACGGCTTAGCTTATCGAGGGCGACGCGGCTGGTCGGTGTGGCGCGCGGCGCGCTGCAGCAAAGAATTCAGAGCGGAGAGCTCCTGTCCTTTGATGGCATGGTGTCCCTGGCCGATCTGATGCGCATCTTTCCTGCGGCCGGGCTGAAGCAGGATGCGGGCTTCGAGCGCATTGCCAGGATCAGGGAAGAAGCTTTCGGCAAGCGCTTGCGCGAACACCTGCTGCCGAGCAAGGAAATCCTGTCGCAGCGCCTATTCGAGCAAAGCCGCGAGTTGGCCGACTTGCGCACCCACCTGCAGCGTTATCACGCCATGGTGGTGCAGCTGCGCGAACGCCTGCGCGAAAAGGAAACGCAGGCGGCGGATCGAGCGCAGACTGCCGCGGCGCAGGACCTGGGGGAATTTCTCGACCGGGAACTGCAGGCCGTGCTCGGTGAAACAGCGGCGCCAAACGCGCTTGCCGTAATGGATGATATGCTGCGCGTGATGTCCGCCCATGTCGTCGTCCATCCGAGCCGCCACGAGTTTTTCGTCGATGGCGCCGATACTATTCTCGATGCCGCGCTGCGCTCCGGCCTCGCCCTGAACTACGGCTGCAGCAACGGCAATTGCGGCCTGTGCAAGGTGCGTGTGGTATCCGGTCGGGTGCAGAAAGTCCGCCACCACGATTACGTGCTGAGCGAGGCAGAACGACAGCAGGGTTATACGCTGATGTGCTCGCATACGGCTGTTGGCGATCTGGTGATCGAAGCGCTCGAGTCCGCCGAGCCGGGGGATATTCCGGCGCAGCAGATCCCGGCGCGGGTCAAGGCGGTGCAAGCGCTCGGCGACGAGCTCATGCTGCTGCAACTGCAGACCCCGCGCGCCAATCGCCTGCGTTTTCTGGCAGGACAGAATTTGACCCTGACGGCGGGCGCGGCCTCGGCGCAGCTGCCGATCGCGAGTTGCCCCTGCGACGACCGTAACCTGCAATTCCATGTTGCACGCAATGCGCAGGACCGGTTCGCGCAGCAAGTGTTCGGATCGCTTAAGACCGGGGACAGCGTCGTGCTGTTCGGCCCCTGGGGAGACTTCGTGCTGCGCGCGGAGTCGCCGCGCTCGATCGTGTTCATCGCATGCGACACCGGTTTTGCGCCGGTCAAGAGCCTGCTCGAGCATGCCATGGCGCTGGAGTTGTCCGAGCGCTTGTACCTGTACTGGCTCGCGGCGCAACCGAGCGGCCATTATCTCGCCAACCTCTGCCGTTCCTGGGCCGATGCGTTGGATAATTTCACCTATGTGCCGGTCGCCGCGGAGCAATGCGACGCGCTCGAACTGGTGCGCCGTATCAGCGTCGAACACGCCGATCTGCATGCATTCGACATCTATGCGGCAGGCCCCGAGGCTTTCATCCGCACCGCCACAACGACCCTGCGCGAGCAGGGATTTCCCGAAACGCAATTGAACGCCGCGATCTTCTGACCATGCCCTATTACATCTACAAGGTCTCCAGCTTTCCCATCCGCAGGCTGGAGAAACTCGAACTGCATGACGCTTTCCGTGACGCCTCCGCTCGAGCCAAGACTTTGCGCGCCGCGCTAAGCTCCGGCGAGCAGGGCTCGATCAAGGTGATACTCGCCGACAATGAACTGCATGCCGAAGATCTCCTTTCCCAGCAGCGTGCGCCGCAGCCTAACCCGGACGACGATTGAACGCCTGTCTACGCGATGCTTACAGGCGCTAGTTCTTGGCATGGATGAATCGGCTTTCCGGCAGGCGCGGGATGCGATGGCGTCGCGCCCATGCGCGTTCGAGAAGGCGATGCTCGCCGGCGCCTGTGCCTGTCCGCTGGCCGCGCGGCGCAACATCGCCGAGCGCGAGGCCGTGTCCTGCACTTTGCCCTCGGCACACGGGGAATGCGCGCTGTTGTGCGCCCTGCTGCGGCAGAAGTCCGCATTCGCGCTGAAGCTGGTGCGGATCGACGCGCCGCTGCCCCATGCCAAGGAGATGAAGCTGCAATGCGGTGGTCTACGCGGCGTGCAGCAGGCGCTGGCGCATGGCGCCGCGGACCTTCCTTCCGCGGGCGGGCCTGCGCCAGAGGGGCGGGAACTCGATGTGCACGGGCTGGTGCTGGCGGCGCAGGAGAAATTCGGCGACCTGCACAATCTGCCCTTCGCGAGCATCATCCAATCGGTCGTCGCCTATGAAATCCGGCGCCGCCGCGCGCAGCGATGATGCCATTTCCCGATTTCCCGCGACTGGTGCAGAGCGTGCAGCGCAACTGCAATATTGCCGATGCGCGTCACGCGCGCGAGACGACGCTGTGCAACTACCTGCTGGAAATGCGCGAGTTCTACCGCTGGGAGCACGAAGTCCCGCTTGCGCGGCCATTGCCGCGGCAGGAACTGGGTAGCTGGATTTCGGAACGCGAGGCACTGTGGGACGGGTTGCAGGCCGATGACCTGGAGCCGCTGTGCGTGGGCGAGCGCAGCTATGGCACCTTCGACGTGGCGGCCATCAACGCTGCGCTGGTGCCGCAGGGCCTGGTTTACGGCGCCGGCTACGGCCGCTTCGGCAAGCCGCATTTTTTTCTGGCGCAACTGGAGCGCTGCGAGCAGCGCCAGGGGCTCACCTTGTTCGTGTCGGGCTGCGAGTATGCGCGCGATCTCACCGCTCCGCCGGCTACGCTGCTGGACAGC
>JAJZUK010000163.1 GCA_021847125.1 Pseudomonadota bacterium
CGCCGCCGAAACCGCCGCCGCCACCGAAGCCGCCCGGAATAGAGCCGTGGCCGCCGCTGCCCATAGCCAGCGTCGCGATGAATGCCATGAAGCCAGCCATTACTGCCATCGCCAGCGCGCCAGCAAACACCCAGGCAGCGATGCCTGCGGCCACACCCGTGGCGGCGGCGCCGAGCGTGCGCCCTAGCACTGCCTTGAGAATTCCGCCCGCCATGACGACGAATACCAGCAGCACGAAGATCAGCGACTGGTCATCGTCGAGTTTTGCCGCCGGTGTCCGCGCCGGCGGCGGCAGCGTCTCGCCTTCGATCAATTTCATCAGCGTCTGGGTGCCGTCGCGGATGCCGCCATAGAAATCGTTGGCGAGCAGATGCGGCGCGATCACCTCGCGGATGACGCGCTTCGCCGTCACGTCGGGAATCGCGCCCTCCAGGCCGTAGCCGACCTCGATGCGCAGGCGTTGATCGTTTTTCGCGATGACCAGGATCACGCCGTCATCGGCTTTCGCCCGGCCTATCTTCCAGGTTTCGGCGACGCGCATCGAGTATTGCTCTATGGCTTCGGGCTGGGTACTCGGCAGCAGCAACACCGCAATCTGGCTGCCTTTCTTCTGTTCGAAGGCGCGCAGCTCGCCGTCGAGCGCGGCAAGCTCACCGGCGCTGAGGGTGCCCGTGAGGTCGGTGACCCGCGCCTTGAGCGGCGGCACGGCGACGCCGTCCGCCGCGCCGGCGCCCGACGCGAATACCAGCGCCAGGATGCCGAACCAGCGCAGCAGAGCACGCATGAAGGTCCCGCCGCGGATCAAGCCGTACCGGGCCGGCGTGTCGGCCGATCGATACGCGCCCGTCCGATACAGGCCATGGCTCAAGCTACTTCGCCGGAGCCGGCGCGACTGCGGGCTTGTCGAAGCTCACAACCGGCGGCGCCGCGATCGCCTTCTCGTTCTCGACCGCAAAATTGGGTTTGACCTGGTAGCTGAACATCATGGCCGTGAGGTTGTTGGGGAAGGTGCGGATCAGCGTGTTGTATTCCTGCACCGATTTGATGTAACGGTTGCGCGCCACCGCGATGCGGTTCTCCGTGCCTTCGAGCTGCGCCTGCAGATCGCGGAAATTCGCGTCCGATTTCAGTTGCGGATAATTTTCCGACACCACCAGCAGCCGCGACAGCGCGCTGGACAGGCCGGCCTGCGCCTGCTGGAATTTGGCGAACGCCGCCGGATCGTTGATCAGCTCGGGGGTCGCCTGGATGCTGCCCACGCGCGAGCGCGCCTCGGTCACCTGGATCAGGATCTGCTGCTCCTGCGCCGCAAATCCCTTGACCGTGTTGACCAGGTTGGGCACCAGATCGGCGCGGCGCTGGTACTGGTTCAGCACTTCGGACCAGCCCGCCTTGATCTGTTCGTCGCCGCGCTGCATGTCGTTGTAACCACAGCCGGAAAGACCCAGCACCGTCGCGGCCAGCAGCATCGCCAATAGTTTGCGCACGAGAATTCTCCTGGAAAAGTTCTGCAGCTTAGGTGGGGACATGCACGCGGATTTCAAGGCGCCGGCTCAGGCGGCCTCGCGTAAACCGGCCATGGTAGCCCGTGCGAAGCACAGGTCTTCCCAGGCTTTCGCCTTGTCCGGCAAATTGCGCAGCAGGTAGGCCGGATGATAGGTGACGATCAGCGGCACGTCCTGGTAGCGGTGCAAGCGGCCGCGCAGCGAGGCAATGCTCGCATCGGTGCCGAGCAGCGTCTGGCAGGCGAAACGCCCCATGGCGAGTATCAGCCTGGGCCGGATCAGCGCGACCTGGCGCGCGAGAAACGGCGAGCACTGCTCCACTTCCGCGGGCTCCGGATTGCGGTTTCCCGGTGGCCGGCACTTGAGCACATTGGCGATATACACGTCCAGCCCGCGCTTTAAACCTATGCCCGCAAGCATGCCGTCCAGCAACTTCCCCGCTTGCCCGACGAAAGGCTCGCCGCGCGCGTCCTCTTCCGCGCCCGGGGCCTCCCCCGCCAGCAGCCAGTCGGCCTGCTCGTCGCCTACGCCCAACACGGTTTGGGTACAGGTCTTGCGCAGGCCGCAGGCCGAGCAGGCGGCCACGGCCGCCTTGAGTTCGCTCCAATCCATGCGCGCGATGCGCGCCGCGCGATCGTCCGCGCTGCCTGAAGGGCGCGGCAGCCCCTCGCTGCCGCCGCGGCTCGCGGCGGCGGGTGCCGCGGGAATGCGCGCCTGTTCGGCCGGCGCATCCTTCCCCCTGAGCCGCCACAGCGGGGTCAATCCCATTTCTTCGAGAAACAATTCCCGGCGCGAACTCATAGCGGCAGGCTCAAGATCAGCGCATCCTCGCGGCCGCCCTGGTCGGGATAGTAGTCGCGCCTCAACCCCACCCGCTGGAATCCGTGCTGCTGGTACAGTCGAATTGCCGCGAGATTTGACGGCCGCACTTCCAGGAAGACCAGGCGCGCGCCGCTGCCGCGGGCGCAGGCGCAGACACGGTGCAACAACTGGCTGCCGTGGCCCTGACGTTGCCTGGCCGCGGCAATGCTGAGATTGAGCAAATGCGCTTCGTCCGCCGCCAGCATCACCACCGCATAACCGATCAACGCGCCGTCGCGCACATAGGCCCAGCAACTGTAGCCGGCGGCCAGAGAGTCGCGAAAATTGCCCGGCGTCCAGGGAAAGGCGTAGATCGCGTTCTCGATCGCCAGCACCGCGGGCAGGTCGGCCTCGACCATCGCACGCAGTTCGATCACGGGCTTGAGTACCGCGCTCATCGTTCGCTCGCCTTCAACGCAACCTTGTCACGCACGTACAGCGGCACAGCCGCCGCCGCGTCGCCTCCCTGCCCGTCTGCGAATACCCGCATCGAGAGGCGCAGCATCGCCGCCGCGTTCGGCACGGCATCGGCGTCGGTGCGCGCGATCGCGCCGCCGTAACACCGCGCCAGCGCCTGCCCGTGCACGCGAAATCCGCTGCCGACCGCGAACCAATCCCCGCCCTCGACCTGAGGCACGGCGTCGGGCCGGTACAGACCGGGAGCATGCATTTCGATCCATGCGCCGCCGCTGTTGCGATAAACGGCATGGTACACCTCGCCCATGCGCGCATCGAGGCAGGCGATCACCTTGTGCGCGCCGCTGTTCTCGGCCAGGGCGAGCAAAGTGCCTATGCCGGACACAGGCAAATCGCCCGCCAGAGCCAGCCCTTGCGCCATGCCGCAGGCGATGCGCAATCCGGTAAAGGAGCCGGGGCCGGCGCCGTAGGCGACACCGTCTATCGAGTGCATTTCCAGCGCCGCCTGCCGCAGCAGTTCGCGCAGCGCCGGCAGAGCGAGTTCCGAATGCCGCTGCCCGGCGTGGAAGCTGCGCTCGAACACCTGCGCGCCGCGCGACACGGCGAGCGAACAGTATTCGGTGGAAGTTTCTAGCGCGATGAGGTTCACGACAGGCGGTCAATACTGCAACACGATGCGGCATTCTAGCGTATCCCGCACGGGCGGCCAGATGTCCTGGCCCGATGTCCTTGACACCGTACGGTGCTGCGTCCAAGATGCGCCGAAACGACAACACCCCACGAGGAAACCATGAAACGAATCGCATGCCTGCTTCTGCTCGCGCTGCTCGCCGGCTCCGCCTTGGCGCAGGAAGCCTACCCCAACCGTCATATCACCATGGTCGTACCGTTTCCCCCAGGCGGCATCGCCGACCTCACCGGGCGCCCCACCGCGTTCGCGATGGAAAAATTCCTGAAGCAGCGCGTCATCATCGAAAACAAAGCCGGCGCCGGCGGTGCGATCGGCATGGCTTACGTCGCCAATGCCAAACCCGACGGCTACACCGTCCTGATGGCGCTTTCTTCCATTTCCATCATTCCGGAAGCAGAGAAGCTGTTCGAGCGCAAGTCGCCCTACCAGATGAACCAGTTCGCGCCGATCGCGCTGATCTCCGCCGATCCCACGGTATTGGTGGTACGCGCCGACAGCCCGTGGAAGAGCGTGAAAGACCTGGTCGAAGACGCAAAGAAACGTCCGGGCAAGATCAGCTTCAGCTCCTCCGGAATTTACGGCACGCTGCACATGGCGATGGAAATGTTCGCCCAGTCCGCCGACATCAAGCTCTGGCACGTGCCCTATACCGGCGGCGGCCCGGCGATGAACGCGCTGGTCGGCGGCCACGTCGACGCGCTCGCTTCGGGCCCGGCCGCGGTCATCGGCCAGATCAAGGGCGGCAAGCTGCGCGCCCTGGCCACCTGGGGCGACAAGCGCCTTGCCGCACTGCCCGACGTGCCCACTTTCAAGGAACTCGGCTACGACGTCGAGTTCTACATCTGGTCTGGCCTGTTCGCGCCGGCGGCCACCCCCGCGCCCGTGATTGCGGCACTGCGCAGCGCGGCGAAACAGGCAGTCGAAGATCCGGAGTTCAAGGCCATCATGGCCAAGATCGAGACGCCCATCTACTACCTTGACGCGCCCGCGTTCCAGAAGTTCTGGGACAAGGATGCGGCGATGCTCGCGGCCGCCGTCAAGCGCGTGGGCAAGGTGGAAGACAAGAAATAAGTTATACGCGGCGCCTTGAATTGCCTCTCGGTGCTGCCGGATTGC
>JAJZUK010000164.1 GCA_021847125.1 Pseudomonadota bacterium
CAGCGCCGCGGCTTCGGCATTGGCGGCGCCGCTTTCGCTCAGTATCAGCTGCTCCGGCACGCCGCCGCGCGCACGATAAGCCGCGATCAAATGCATGCCGTCGAGCAGCGCCAGGCCGGTTTTGCGCCGCTCGCGCGTAGACGTGGCGAGGTGGCGCAGGGTCTTGAAGCGTGCGTTTTCGCGCGAACGTATCAATTTCAGGTCTGATTCGTGCATGGGCAGAATCCGGTGGAAGACTTTTTCAAACGTGAAGCAGCTTGCGTATCGGCGCGTAGCTGCGCCGGTGGATCTCGCACACCCCGTGCCGCTCCAGGGCCGCAAGATGGGCGGCGGTCGGGTAGCCCTTGTGCCGATCCAGCCCATAGACGGGATAGAGCCGGTGCAGGCGCAGCATTTCCGCGTCGCGCGCGGTCTTGGCCAGAATCGATGCTGCGGAAATAGCAGGGATCTTGCTGTCCCCGCGGACGATGGCCTCGACCGGATAAGCGATCGTGGGGCACTGCTTGCCGTCTACCAGCACTACGCTCGGCGTCAGGTTCAACTGCTCCACGGCGCGGCGCATGGCGAGCAGGCTCGCCTGCAGGATATTGACGGCGTCGATCTCGGCCACCGAGGCCGATGCGATCGCCCAGGCGAGCGCATGACGGCGTATCTGGCCGGCCAGTTCCTCGCGCCGGGACGCGGACAGCTGTTTGGAATCGGCCAGGCCGGCGATGTGAACGGCCGGATCCAGGATCACCGCGGCGGCGTAGACCGGACCGGCCAGCGGCCCCCGCCCTGCTTCATCCACGCCGCACACCAGATTCGAGGTACGTTGCTCGTTGCTCGTGGTTCGCTCTACGAACAACGAACAACGATCAACGATCAACGAGCGACGAACCACGATCAACGACCCGCGAGCAAAGGCAGCACCGCCCGCGCGGCCTGCGCGGCCGTGTCGCGCTTGAGCTCGCGGTGTATCGCCGAGAAGCGCTGCGCAAGACGGGCGCGCACGACGCTGTCGTTGAGTGAATTCAACAGGGCTTGCGCCAGATTCTCCGGGGTCGCGTCATGCTGCAGCAATTCCGGCACCACGAATTCCCCGGCGAGTATGTTGGGCAGGCCGATGTAGGGCTGGTAGCCCATGCGCCGCATCGGCAGCCAGCTGGTCCCGGCCATTTTGTAGGTGATGACCATCGGTTTCTTCAGCAGCGCCGCCTCCAGCGTAGCGGTACCGCTGGCCACCAGCGCGACGTCCGCGGCGGCAAGGGCATCGCGCGCATGGCCGAACAAAATGGTGATCGGCAGTTCGCCCGCGTCGGCACGATACAGCGCGGCCTCGAAAATTTCCCGCGTTTCGCGGCTGACCAGCGGGACCAGAAACAGCGCCCGCTCGATTTTCTGCGCCAGCAATTTGGCGGTGGCGATAAAGGCGTCGGCCATGTAGCGCAGTTCCGATTGCCGGCTGCCCGGCAGCAGCGCAATCACTTTGCGCTCCGGCGCGATCTTCAATTGGGCGCGCGTGCCGGCGGTCTGGTCCTGCTCCGGAATCAGATCCGCCAGCGGATGGCCAACGTAGGTGGCGGCGATGCCGGCCTTGTGGTAAATCTCCGCCTCAAACGGAAACAGCGTCAGCACCTGATCGACTGACCGCGCGATGGCGGCGATCCGGCCGCCGCGCCAGGCCCAGATCGACGGACTGACATAGTGCACCACCGGTATGCCGGCGCGCTTGAGGCCCGCTTCCAGGCCCAGATTGAAATCGGGCGCGTCCACGCCGATGAATAGCTGCGGCCGCGCTTTGAGCAAGGCCTGGCTCAGCCTGCGCCGCATGCGCAGCAGGCCGGGATAATGCCGCAGCACTTCTGCGTAACCGCGCACCGCCAGGCGCTCCATTGGAAACAGGCTGGCCAGGCCCTGGGATTGCATTTTCGGGCCGCCGATACCGATGAAGCTCGCCTGCGGCAGGTGCGTGCGCAAGGCCGCGATCAGGTGCGCGCCCAACAGATCGCCCGACGCCTCCCCTGCGACCATGCCGATGGTGAGCGTCCCCGCATTCACGTCAACGCACGATCCCGCGGGTCGAGCTTTGCAGAAACTCGGCGAGCACGCCGATCTCGGGACAAGTCTTGGCCTGCTCGGCAAGCGCGGCTCGGGCTTGATCCAGCGTCAGGCTGGACTTGTAGAGCGTCTTGTAGGCGCGCTTGATCCCGGCGAGCGCCTCCGAGGAGAAGCCGCGGCGGCGCAGACCTTCGGTATTGATGCCGTACGCTTTGGCGGTGTCGCCGGCGGCCATCACGTAGGGCGGCAGATCGTGCACGAGTACTGTGGCGATCGCGGTAAAACTGTGGGCGCCGATGTGCACGAACTGGTGCACACCGGTGAAGCCGCCAAGGATCGCGTAGTTGCCTACGTGCACGTGACCGGCCAGCGTCGCGTTGTTTGCGAACTGTGTCTTATCGCCGATCTGGCAGTCATGCGCGATATGCACGTAAGCCATAATCCAGTTGTCGTCACCGATGCGGGTTGCGCCTGCGTCCTGCACGGTGCCGCAGTTGATGCTGCAATACTCGCGTATGGTATTGCGGTCGCCGATGTGCAGCTGCGTAGGCTCGCCCGCGTATTTCTTGTCCTGCGGCACCGCACCCAGCGAGCAGAACTGGAAAATGCGATTATCGCGGCCGATCCGGGTATGGCCTTCGATCACCACGTGCGGGCCGATGCGGGTCGCATCCCCGATTTCCACATGTTCGCCGACCACGCTGTAAGCGCCGACGCTTACGTCTGCGCCCAGCTTTGCGCGTGGATGGATGATGGCGCTGGGATGAATCATTCCGTCCTTAATCAATTGGCCTCAGAGTGCAAAGCAGTTCGGCTTCGGCGACCAGCGCCTCGCCGACGTAAGCCTTGCCCGCATACTTGACTACGTTGCGCACGGTGCGCTCGATGCTCACCTCCAGCACCAGTTGATCCCCGGGCATGACCGGTTTCTTGAATCGCGCCCGGTCGATGCCGGCGAAATAGTACACCGACTTGTCATCCGGCTTGATGCCCATGGTGCGAAACGACAGGATCGCCGCGGCCTGTGCCATCGCCTCGACGATCAGCACGCCGGGCATCACCTTGTAGTACGGAAAATGGCCGTTGAAATAGGGTTCGTTGACGCTGACGTTCTTCAACGCCCGGATGCGTTTGCCCAATTCGCACTCGATCACGCGGTCAATGAGCAGGAAGGGATAGCGGTGCGGCAGGTACTCGAGGATCTCGTGTATGTTCAAGCTTTCTTCTCCCTCGTTGACAGGTGTTGCTCGATGGTGCGTAAGCGTTCGCGCAGCGAGTCCAGATGGCGCAGCAGGGCCGTATGCTGCGCCCAGCTGCGGCTGTCCTCAGCCGGATGACCGCCGTAGCTTCCGGCTTTGCGTATCGACTTGGTGACTACGGCGGCCGCGTGGATCACGACGCGATCGGCGATGTCGAGGTGTCCTACGATATTGGCGGCGCCGCCTATCATGCAGTGTTTGCCTATGCGGGTGCTGCCCGCGATGCCGGTACAGCCGGCGATCGCGGTGTGCGCGCCGATGCGTACGTTATGCGCGATCTGGACCAGATTGTCCAGCTTGACGCCGTCCTCGACCACGGTATCGTCCAGCGCGCCCCGGTCGATGCAGGTGTTGGCGCCGATTTCGACGTCGTCGCCGATCACTACTGCGCCTATCTGCGGTATTTTGCGCCAGCTGTCCTGATCCAGCGCGATGCCGAAGCCGTCGGCGCCGATGACCGCGCCGGAATGCACCAGCGTGCGCTGGCCCATGCGGCAGCCGGCATAAACGGTGACGCGCGGATGCAGGCGGCTCCCCGCGCCGATTTCCACGGCGTCGCCAAGATAGCAGCCGGCGCCTATCACCACTCCCTTGCCCAGCTTCACCCCGCGGCCGACATAGGCCCCGGCACCGATGCTGGCGGTGGCCGGCACCCGGGTTCCGCGCTCGACCACCGCGGTCCTGTGCACCCCGGGCTTGACCGGTTGCGGCGGATTGAGCAAAGCCGATACCTTGGCAAAATACAGATAGGGCTCGTCGCAGACGATGCGCGGCAACTGGGTGAGGCCGCTGTCCGTTCTCGACAGGATCACCGCGCCGGCGCGTGTAAGCGCAAGTTGCCTGCGGTATTTGCCGTGGGCGAGAAAACCGATGTGCTCGGCGCCGGCGTTCTCGAGCGTCGCAACCTGGCTGATCGGCGTGCGCGGATCGCCGATTATTTCCCCACCAAAGCGTTCGACGATCTGGGCCAGGCGGTATTTCTTGGCCTTAGCCATCGCCGCTGACTATTTGCCCGCCGGCTTGTCTTCCAGAGCCTTGATCACCTTGTCGGTGATGTCGATACGCGGGCTGGCATAGACCGCCTCCTGGAAGATGATGTCGTACTTCTCCGCCTCGGCTATGGCCTTGATGGTGCGGTTTGCGCGCTCGAGCACCGCCGCGAGCTCCTCGTTGCGCCTCTGGTTCAGATCCTCGCGGAATTCGCGCTGCTTGCGCTGAAAATCCTTGTTCAATTCGCCGAATTCGCGCTCCTTGTTGCGGCGCTCGGTTTCCGTCATGGTGACCGT
>JAJZUK010000165.1 GCA_021847125.1 Pseudomonadota bacterium
GCGACGGGCGTTTTTTCTTGATCCAGGTCAAACGGCGGATCGGTTGCGGGATGCGCCGGCGCGCACAAATGGCGACAATAAGGCAGGCTGCGAAATCCCCTTGCGTCCAAGCCAGGAAAAACCATGGTGCATCCGCTCGCCGGTAAACCGGCCCCCGCTGCGGCGCTGATCGACGTCGCCGCGCTGCTACGCGCCTATCACGACGCGCCCGACGCGAACGATCCGGCGCAGCGCGTCGCGTTCGGCACCAGCGGCCATCGCGGCAGCGCGCTCATGCGCAGCTTCAACGAGGCGCACATCCTCGCCATCGTGCAGGCAGTGTGCGAATACCGCGCGCGACTGGGCATCGCCGGCCCGCTCTACCTCGGCATGGACACGCATGCGCTGTCGGCGCCGGCGCAGAAGAGCGCGCTCGAAGTGCTCGCGGCCAACGGCGTGGACACCCGCATCCAGAGCGGCGCGGGCTATACGCCGACGCCGGTGATTTCGCGCGCGATCCTCGCGCACAATAGCAAGAACAGCGGCGCGCGCGGCGCCGCGCGCGCCGACGGCATCGTCATCACGCCCTCGCACAATCCGCCCGCGGACGGCGGCATCAAGTACAACCCGCCCAATGGCGGCCCCGCCGATACCGACGTCACCGGTTGGATCGAGCAGCGCGCCAACGCGCTGCTCGCGCAGGGCAATAAAGAGGTGAAGCGCCGGCCTTATGCCGAGGCGCTCGCTGCCGCGAGCACGCGCGCGCAGGATTTCGCCGCGCCCTACATCGCGGACCTCGGCAGCGTGATCGACATGGAGGCGATCCGCGCGGCCAGGCTCAAGATCGGCGTCGATCCCTTAGGCGGCGCGGCGGTCGCCTACTGGAAGCCGATCGCGGAACATTACGGGCTGGACATCGACGTGGTCAATCCCAAAGTCGATCCGGCTTTCGGCTTCATGCCGCTGGACCACGACGGCAAGATACGCATGGACTGCTCCAGCCCCTACGCCATGGCGGGTCTGGTCGGGCTGGCGCAGCACTTCGACGTCGCCTGGGGCAACGACGCCGACGTCGACCGCCACGGTATCGTCACGCCCTCGGCGGGGCTGATGAATCCGAATCACTATCTCGCAGTCGCGATCCATTACCTGCTCACGCACCGGCCGCAGTGGCCGACTGCGGCCGCGGTGGGCAAGACCCTGGTGTCGAGCGCGCTGATCGACCGCGTGGTCGCCGGACTCGGCCGCCGCCTGTTCGAAGTGCCGGTGGGTTTCAAGTGGTTTTCGGCGGGTCTGCTCGACGGCAGCTTATGCTTTGGCGGCGAAGAGAGCGCCGGCGCAAGCTTCCTCTCCCGCAACGGTTCGGTCTGGACCACGGACAAGGACGGCATCATCCTCGGGTTGCTCGCCGCCGAAATCACCGCGATCACCGGCAAGGATCCGGGACGCTATTACGACGCGCTCGCAGCACAGTACGGCAGGGCGCACTATGTGCGCGTGGACGCGCCCGCGACGCCGGCGCAGAAAGCCGCGTTCAAGCACTTGAGCGGCGACAGCGTCAAGGCGACGGCGCTCGCCGGCGACGCGATCGTCGCCAAGCTCACGCGCGCACCGGGCAACGACGCGTCCATCGGCGGACTCAAGGTCACCACGGCCGCGGGCTGGTTCGCCGCACGTCCCTCGGGCACCGAGGACATCTACAAGCTCTATGCCGAGAGCTTCACCAGCGCGGAGCACCTGGCGCAAATCCTGCGCGAGGCGCAGGACATCGTGCGCGCCGCGCTGCGCGCCTGAGCCTGCGCCGCTGGCAGCCGCCGGTTATCAGTCGGCGTACTGCCCGGCCTTCTTGATCACCGGACCCCATTTGTCGATCTCGGCCGCGAGCTGCGTCTTGAGCGCCTCCGGCGTGGCGCGGTTTTGCGCGACCGGCTCGGTGCCCAATTCGGCGAGCCGCAGCTTGACGTTGCCGTCCTTCAGCGCGGTTTGCAGCGCTGCGACCAAGGCATCGAGCGCGGGCTTAGGCGTGCCCTTCGGCGCGTAGATGCCGTGCCAGACCGCGACCTCGAAGCCTTTCAGTCCCAGTTCCTGCAGCGTCGGGATGTCTTTGAGCGAAGGCACGCGGGTCTTGGTGGTGACGCCGTAGACCTTCACCTTGCCGTTCTTGATCTGGCCCGTGGTGTTGGTGGTCTGGTCGCACAGAAGATCCACCTGGCCGCCGAGGATGTCGTTCATCGCCGGGGCCGTGCCCTTGTACGGCACGGTGGTGAGGTCGGTTTCGATCGCGCTCATGAACAGCAGGCCGCACAGATGCGAGGCCGCGCCCAGGCCGGCGTTGGCGAGCGTGGCCTTGTCCTTGTTCGCCTTCACATAGGCGAGCAGCTCCTTGAAGTCCTTGGCCGGGAAGGCCTGCTTCGCGATCAGCGTCATCGGCACGTCCGCCACCAGACCGATGTATTCGAAATCGGTGAGCGGGTTGTAGGGGAGTTTGCGATACAGCGCCGGGCTGGTGGACATGCCGATGTGATGCAGCAGTATCGTGTAGCCGTCGGGCCGCGCCTTGGCGACCCGGTCGACGCCGATATTGCCTCCCGCGCCGCCCACGTTCTCGATGATCACCGTCTGCTTCAGCGCCGTGGTCATCGCCTGGGCGATGGTGCGCCCGAGCGTATCGGTCGGTCCGCCGGCGGAGAAAGGCACGACCATGGTAATCGTCTTGGTGGGGTAGTTCTGCGCCTGCGCCGCGCTCGCCAGCAAAGCCAGCAAAGCCACGCGCAGCAAAAATTTCAGGCTCATCGCTCGTCTCCAGGTTTGATCTTGGCGGATGCTAACCCAAGCAGCGGCGGCAATATTGATTTACATCAACGACCTCCGCACCGGCAGGCAAACGGCGCTGGAAATCGATGGGGGGTGATTTGGCGCGCCCGACAGGAGTCGAACCTGCTCAACGGCGAAAAGGCGCGAAGTCTCGTATTCGCTTCCCTCTGAGTCAGGCGCTAACAACAGCGGGATTCTGCGGCTTTTTGCGGCCTGTGTCACTGGCCATGTCACAAACGATCCACAGCCTGGTCAGTCACTCAACGTCGTTTCTGTCAGGTGATAAGGATTCTCCCGCCATTTCCGGCGATGGCCGCCGGCGAGTCCTGCATCGCAGTTTTCGGCGATAGTCAACGTCGGCCGGCACCGACAGATCCTGCGATGCTGCAGCGCTAGCGGTACACCTCGCCGCGATGGCCGACGCGGATCACATACACCACCAGCTCACGGTCGACCAGGTCGCAGACAATGCGGTAATCGCCCACGCGATATCGCCAGGCATGCGCGTCGCCTTGCATGGCTTTACCCTTGCCGCGCGGGTCGCCCTGGGAGATCTCTTCGAGGAATTTGAGTATCCGGCGCTGTACCTGCCGGTCGAGCTTGGCGAGCTGCTTTCCCGCAGCTGCGGTGAACCTAACTGCCCAGGCCAAGGCGCTGCTTTACTTGGTCGAGCGTGGCGGTGCGGCCGCGGTGCTTGCGCGATGCGAGCACCGCCTTGTAATCGTCGGCATCCTGCAGGTACTGCGCGACCGCATCGAGCACCAGGGTGACCTTGGATTTGCGCGCGCGCCTGGCTTCCCGCGACAGGGCGGTATCCAGTTCCGGGGTGAGCTTCACTTCAAGCATGGCGGTCCGATCCAGCAGCTATAGGTGTGGCTATCTTATCACTACCGCCGGCGCCTGGTCAGGGCGGCTGCGCGAGATCTTGCGACGTCGAAAATGGCGAGGCTGGCCAGCTCGAACTCGCATCGCCAGGTGTGGCGATATCGCCGGCGGTGACCGACCAGGTGACCGCGCGCGTCGGCGCGTCACCTCAACGGTAACGGTAACGGAAGTGAGCGCGGCGCTGCGCGGCTAGAACTCCAGCCTTGCGCCGATGCCGAGGCCGAACGCCCGGGCGCGGTTGAGGCTGAACGAATCGCTGCGCAGGCTCAGCTGCAGCCAGCGATACGCAAGTCCCAGGCCGAGCGTCGCGAAGCGCGTTTCATAATCGAGCCGCGCCGTCCAATCGGCGTTCAGGCGCTTGCTCAAGCCGATGCGCGGCAGGTGCACGCCTTGGGTAAACGTGTCCGCCAATTCGAATTCGCCCAGACGGGTGGGCAGCGAGAGCGACAAGGCATTCTTCACCGGCAGGCGCTGCGTAAGCTCCACCCGCCATTTGCGCCAGCCCGGGAGCGCGGCGCCGGGCAGATTGCTTCCGGACAGGGTTTTTTCCGGAATGTCGCTCCAGCTCATGCGCCCCAACACGTCGGTCGCGACCCACTCGAAGCGCAGGCCGTCGGCCCGACCCAGGCTGAGGCCAAAATCGGCGGCATAGCCCTGCCCTGTGGAGTTGCCCCCGAGAAACGCCGCGACATAGCCTTCGGCGGCGGTGTCGGTGCCGCTGTAGTCCCGGGTCCAGTCGGCGCTGGCGGTGAAGTTGCGGCCGCCGGTGGCCGTCGCGCTGCCGCTGATGTCTTCGCTGCGCATGCGGCGGCCGTGCAGCACGCTGGCCGCCGCCCCCCAATTCAGCGCCCAACCCGAACCGA
>JAJZUK010000166.1 GCA_021847125.1 Pseudomonadota bacterium
ACTGAAGTTTCTGAAGAAATTCGCGGCGACCCTGGGCAAGAAATTCACCGGCTTCGCGACCGAGCGCATGTATTCCGCGGCGCCGATCGAGGACGCTTCGGTCGATTGGAGCGAGGACGTGGCGCCGTATCTGACCGTGGCGCGTCTGCGCATTGCGCAGCAAGCGCAGGGCGATGCGGCGGCTTTTGCGAGCGAAGTGGAACAGGCGGTGTTCGATCCCTGGAACGCGCTCATCGAGCACCGGCCCCTGGGCGACGTGATGCGCGCGCGCAAGGCCGTCTACTTCGCCAGCGAGCAGGCGCGCGGGGCGCTCTGATGTGCTCGCGCGGGTCCGGGCAAGCCGGCTTCGCGTTCAGTAGCGCAGCAGCGAAGCGCGCACGTCCTGGTGTTCCAGGCGCTTGAGAAACCAGCGCAAGGCCTTGCCTTTCTCGCGTGCACGCCAGGCGTAGTAGAGGTTGCCTGCGGGTTTGATTTCCTCCACCTCCTTCGCCACCAGGCGCTTGGCCTTGATCAGCGGCGCGGCCGCATGCGCCGGCAGATAGCCGCAACCCAGACCCGCGACCTGCGCCGCGACCTTGGACTCCAGATCGGGGACCGTGAGCACGTCCTGACCGGTCAGCAGTCCGACCGAGCGCGGCAGCAGATTGCGCGAGCTGTCGCCGATGGCGACGGCACGGTGCGCGAGTATTTGCTCGCGCTGCAGCGGCTCCGGCAGCTTGGCCAGGGGATGGGTGGGCGCAACGGCGAACACGAAATCCTTGTAGCCGAGCATGCGCAGCGCATAGCCGCCGCCGGCCGGCGCTTCGCCCGATACGCCCAGGGCCAGTTCCGCCCGCCCCGACACCAGGGCATCCCAGGTGCCGGCGAGCACTTCGTGCGCGAGGCGTATGCGCGTGCCCGACTCTTCGGCGTAGAACGCCTCGATCAGCGGGAACAGCTGCGTCGCCGGGATCATGATGTCGAGCGCGATGCGCAGCTCCGTCTCCCAGCCGGTGGCGACGCGTTTCACGCGGCATTCGAGCTCGCCCGCGGCGCGCAACAGCTGCCGGCCTTCCTGCATCAGTTCCTGCCCGGCCGGCGTGAGCCGCGCGCGGCGGCCGCTGCGGTCGAACAGGACCACGTCCAGATCCTGCTCCAGCTTTTGCACGGTATAGGTCAGTGCGGAGGGCACGCGGTGCAGCTCCGCCGCTGCGGCGGCGAAGCTGCCGTTGCGTTCGATCGCGTCCATGGCCTGCAACGCGTCCAGGGTCAGTTTCATGTTGGGAAAGTATATTCAAAAAAAGTGAATCTATTGGTCAAAATTATTCGCTTTTTTTATGTGTACGGCAAGTCTACCATCCGCGTCATTGATTCAAAACATCAGAATCAACCTTTGGGAGACCGACATGCTACAGGTACGCAAGAGCCAGGAGCGCGGCTACGCCGACCACGGTTGGCTCAAGTCTTTTCATACGTTTTCCTTCGCCGATTATCACGATCCGGAGCATATGGGCTTCGGCAGCCTGCGCGTGATCAACGAGGACCGCATCCTGCCGGGTACGGGCTTTGGCACCCACGGTCATCGCGACATGGAAATCATCAGCTATGTGCTCGAAGGCGCGCTGGCGCACAAGGACAACATGGGTAACGGCTCCAGCATCGTTCCGGGGGAGGTGCAGCGCATGAGCGCGGGCAAGGGCGTGCTGCATTCGGAATTCAATCATGCCAAGGACGGCACGACGCATTTTCTGCAGATCTGGATCGAGCCCAACGTGACCGGCATCCGCCCGAGCTACGAGCAGAAGCATTTCGATGCGGCGTCCAAGCGCGGACGGTTGCGGCTGATCGCCTCGGGCGATGCGCGCGAAGGCTCGCTCCTGATCCGTCAGGATGCGTCCGTGTACGCGGCGCTGCTCGACGGTGCCGAGCGCGCGGTGCACCAGCTTGCTCCCGCGCGCAAAGCCTACGTGCATGCGGCGCGCGGCCGGATCTCGGTGAACGGCCAGCCGCTCGCGGCGGGCGACGCGCTCAAGGCGAGCGGCGTGGACGAGATCGTATTGGAAAAAGGCGAACAGGCCGAAGTCATCCTGTTCGATTTGGCTTAATCAAACACTCAGAAAGGATAAGACGCATGAACTCCAAGGTACAAGACAGCGCGGTCCTGGTCGGCCGCATTCTGCTGGCGCTGATATTCATCATTTCGGGCTACGGCAAGATCACCGCCTATGCCGGCACCGCGGGCTTTATGGCGAGCAAGGGCTTGCCCCTGGTCGCCCTGTTGCTGCCGCTCACGATTCTGGTCGAGCTCGGCGGCGGCCTGCTCATCGCCCTGGGCTGGAAAGCGCGCTGGGCGGCGGCGGTGATTTTCCTGTTCCTGATTCCGGTGACGCTGGTATTCCACAATCCCGCCGGCCTCGATGCCGCTGCGGCGCAGGGACAGATGATCCATCTGCTCAAGAACCTGTCGATCATGGGCGGCATGCTGGGACTGTTCGCATTCGGTCCCGGCGCTTATAGCTTCGACGCGAAGACCAACCCTTAAACAGGAGAACCGAGATGACTACCAAGGTATTGATCGCCTTTTATTCCCGTGGCGGTGTCACCGAGGCGCTGGCTCAGGCCGTCGCCGAGGGCGCCAAAGCCGAAGGCGCCGAAGTGCGCCTGCGCCGCGCGCGCGAGTTCGTCGGCGAAGAGATCATGAAAAAAGCGCCGGGCTGGCTCGAGGGCGCCAAGCGCATGAATGCGCTGTACGAGGCGCCGACCGAGGCCGACGCCGAGTGGGCCGATGGCATCGTGTTCGGCACGCCTACGCGCTTCGGCAGCATGACGGCCGAACTCAAGGCCTACATCGACAGCCTAGGTGCACTCTGGTTCAAGGGTGCGCTCGTGGGCAAGGCCGGCTCCGCGTTCGCATCGACTTCGACGCTGCACGGCGGCAACGAAATGACCATCACCGCGCTGTATGCGCCGATGGCGCACCTGGGCTTGATCCTGGTGCCGACCGGCTACGCCGACCCGGCGCTGTTCAAGGCGGGTACGCCCTATGGCGCCTCCTCGGTATCGGGAACCAACAGCGCGCCGCCGAGCGCGGACGATCTCGAAGTCGCGCGTTTTCAGGGCAAGCGCATCGCGCGTGTGGCCGCCGCGCTCAAGGCCGCGCGCTAAGAGTCTATTCCAAAATGAGGGGATATCTCCCCTCATACTCCCCTAAATCGGCCGTTGCAAAATTCATTTTGCAACGGGTTCCAAGTCTTCAGCAAAACTGTACCGCGCGTCTGCGCGCTGCCGACGGCGTGGCGTATGATGCGCCGGTTGCCGAATCGCCGGAATGAGCGATTGCGCAACCGGAGGAATCGCCATGCATCGGCTCGAACAGACCGCTGTCTTCCTGCTGTCCGCAGTCCTGCTGGTGCCGCTGTTCCGGCGGATCAAGCTCGGTGCGGTGCTCGGCTACCTCGCTTCCGGCATGGTCATCGGTCCCTGGGGCCTGGGGCTGGTGGGCGTGTTCGCCGCCGCCACGGCGCAGCTGCTGGTGATGGTGGTGACGCTGTCGATGCTGCTCGCGCCGCCGTTCTTCGCGCTGCACGAGCGCTCGCTGCAGCGCTGGCTGGCGCAGCGCGCGCCGCCCGAGTACGACAGCATAGACGGGCCGGGCAACCCGGTGATCATCGCCGGCTACGGCCGCTTCGGCCAGATCGTGTCGCGCGTGCTGCGCATGTGCGGCCTGCCGTTCACGGCGCTCGAGGCGAGCTACCAGCAGGTGGATTTCGTGCGCCGCTTCGGCAGCAACAAAGTCTATTACGGCGACGCGTCGCGGCTGGAACTGCTGCACGCGGCCAAAGCGGGCGAGGCCAAGCTGTTTGTTCTGGCGATCGACGACGTCGAGGCTTCGGTCAAAACGGCGGAAATGGTGCGCAAGCACTTTCCGGATCTGCCGATACTCGCGCGTGCGCGCAACCGGGTGCATTTCTTCCGCCTGCGCGATCTCGGCGTCAAGGCGATTCACCGCGAAACCTTCCCGGCGAGCCTCGATGTGGCGCGCCAGGCGCTGCTGCGCCTCGGTTTCGGCGCCGCCGCGACCGAGCACGCAATCGCGCTGTTCCGCCAGCACGATGAGGCCCAACTCGAAGCGCAATATGCGGTGAAGCACGACGAGGCGAAGCTGATCCAGAGCGCCAAAGAAGCGGCCGAACAACTGCGCGAACTGTTCGAGGCCGATAGCTTCGGGCCGCTGGCCGATTTCCTGCGGACCGCGACGGAGCAAAATACGCAGCGGAGCTGACGCGCGCCGGCGCATTTTCGATCGGAGGAAGGGCGGATTAGCTTTAGAATGACGGCATGAAACGTATGGTCGTCCTGATTTCCGGCCGCGGCAGCAATATGCAGGCCATGGTCGAAGCCGGCTTGCCGGTCGCCGCGGTGATCAGCAATCGCGCCGACGCGGCCGGGCTCGCCTACGCCGCCGGCCGCGGCATCGCCACGAGCGTCGTGTCGCACCGCGACTACGCGACGCGCGAGGCCTTCGACGCGGCGCTGGCGCA
>JAJZUK010000167.1:0-3513 GCA_021847125.1 Pseudomonadota bacterium
GTTGAAACGCGAGCATCAGGTGTTGCGCAGCCCGGACATTCTGGCGATCAAGGGACTGGCCCAGTTCGAGCGGTTCCCCGCGGCGGTGGCGTTGGGTCGGCTGATCGAGAACTGGCACTTGTCCGACTTCCACATCAACCGGGCACGCCCGGAACAGGAGGCCGGTTATGCCGAGCATCTGTCCCGTGAAGGCGAAAACCTGTCGCTGGTCATCGAGTATCTGTCCAAGCAGCATCCCGAGGTGTTCAAAGGGGTGTTGGATCGCTTGACCCGTCGCATACCCGGCATTACCCGCGTGGAGTCGAGGACCACGGAGGAGGGCCGCGTGCTGCTGCGGTTCCAGGATGGCGCTTTCGAGGATCCTTTTCTCGCGCGCTATGTTTCCGACGGCACGATCAAGATGCTGGCCTATCTGGTGCTGCTCTACGATCCGTCGCCGCATCCGCTGTTGTGCGTCGAGGAGCCGGAAAACCAGTTGTATCCGTTGCTGCTGTGGGATCTGGCCGAGGAGTTTCGCGCCTATGCCGAACGCGGCGGACAGGTGTTCGTTTCCACGCACTCGCCCGATTTTCTCAACGCGATCCAGCCCGACGAGGCGTTCTTGCTGGTCAAGTCCAAGGGCTACACGACCATACGACGCGCCGGCGACGATAGGCAGGTGCAGGCGCTATTCGGCGAGGGTGATCAGTTAGGGTACCTCTGGAAACAGGGATTGTTCGAAGAGGTGGATCCGGCATGACGGAATTGGTGATCGTCACGGAGGAGCCGTCAGCGAAGGACCTGTTGGAGGGTCTGCTGCCTCGGCTGCTGCCCGTCGGGTGGACGTTCCGCTGCTTTCCGTACGAGGGCAAACAGGATCTGGAACGACGCGCGCCCAGGCTCGTCAGGGCGTGGCAGAACCCGGATGCGGCCTTTCTCGTGCTGCGCGACCAGGACTCCGGAGACTGCCGGACGGTGAAAGCCGGGTTGGCGGAACGCTTCGCCGATGCCCGCCAGCGGCCGATCCTGTTGCGGATCGCCTGTCGGGAGCTCGAAGCATGGATCGCGGGCGACCTGCAGGCTTTCGCCGAGGAGTTTTCGGCGGCCGCTGCTGCAAGGGCGGTCGGCAAGGCCAAGTTCCGCAATCCGGATGCTTTGGGCAGCCCATGGTCCGAACTGCGCGGATTCGTGCCCGGGTACCAGAAGCGTGAAGGCGCGCGGCGCATGGGGCCAAGGCTCGATCCTCGACGCAACGCGTCGCCCAGCTTCCGGGTGTTTTGCGAGGGCGTCAGACGCTTGACGACGCAGTCTTGAGGCGCTTGTCGAACACGATATCCGCCACAGCGGCGCAGGCGATCCGCGCTATTGAAGAGGGGTGATGCATGAGCGCGTTGGCACTCAAGAATTACCAGGTCAAAGCGCTCGATGGCCTGTCCGCATTCCTGTCCGGTGTACGTGGCGCGATGTCGCCGGCGCAGATGCAGGCCGCATTCGATGCCGCGCGCCGGCAGGCCATGGGCGAGGCGGCGCCGCTGTCGTCTTATCGGCCTTTCAGCGACCTGCAGCCCGGTATCCCGCTGGCCTGCATCCGCATCCCCACCGGTGGCGGCAAGACGCTGATGGCGGCCCATGCCATCGACATCGCGGCGCGCGACTACATCGGCATGCGCGCACCCATCGCGCTGTGGCTGGTGCCCAGCAACGCCATCCGCACACAGACCTTGCAGGCGCTGCAAGACCCTGACCATCCCTACCGCCAGGCACTTCTGGCGCACTGGCCCGACGAGCAACTCGCCGTGCTGGACATCGCCGACTGCCGGCAGTTGCGCGCGCACGACATCGGCCGCCGCGCCATCGTGGTGGTGGGCACGGTGCAGACGCTGCGCGTGGAGAACACCGCCGCGCGCGAGGTGTACGCCTACCATGAGGACTTCGCACCGCATTTCGCCAGCGCACCCGATGCCGATTACTTCGAGCGCGTGAGCGAGCGTGATCTGGAGGCGCAGCCCTACCTCACGCGCGGCGACCTGGGGCGCATCAAGGCCAGCTTCGCCAACCTGCTGGCCTGGCACCGTCCCATCGTGATCTTGGACGAGGCGCACAACGCGCAGACCAGGCTCTCGCTGGCCTTGCTGGAGCGCATCCGCCCGGCTTGCGTGATCGAATGGACGGCCACGCCGCTGCCCGAGCAGAACGTGCTGTACCACGTCTCCGCGCAGGAACTGAAGGCCGCGGACATGATCAAGCTGCCCATCGTGCTCTCGCCGCATCCCGACTGGCGCGAGGCCGTGCGCGATGCGGTGCTCACGCGCGAGAAGCTCGCTGCCGAGGCGGCCACGGAAGCGGACTATCTGCGTCCGATTGTGCTGTTCCAGGCCGAGCCCAGGAATGGCGAGGCCACGGTGGAGGTGCTGAAGAGCCATTTGACCGAGCAGTTGCATATCGACGAGGCGCGCATTGCCGTTGCCACCGGCGGGCAGCGCGAGCTGGACGGTGTGGATCTTCTGCGCCGTGATTGCCCCATCGACTTCGTGGTGACGGTGGAAGCGCTGAAAGAAGGCTGGGATTGTTCCTTCGCCTATGTGTTCTGCACTACGCAGGCGATCCGTTCGGCCAAGGACATGGAGCAATTGCTGGGCCGCGTACTGCGCATGCCCTATGCCAAGCGGCGCGCGTCGGAAAAGCTCAACCGCGCCTATGCGCACGTGTGCGGCACGCATACCGCGCTAGTGGCCAACCAGCTGGCCGACAGGCTGGTGGCGATGGGCTTCGAGAATCTGGAGGTCGCGCAGTTCGTGCAGCCTTCGCTGTATGGCGATGCGCTCGCTGCGCGTCCGCCGCAGCCGGAGCGGGTCGAAACCGAGTTCGAGACCACGCCCGAGGCCGCGCAGGCTTTGGCATCGGCGCTACCGGCGCAGGTGCGCGTGGAGGCCGAAACCGGTGACGCAGCGCGCGTCGTGGTGACCGGCACCATGGATGCCGAGACTGTGGCCACGGTGATAGCGACCTTGCCCAAACGCGAACGCGCGGTGGTGCACGAGCAGTTCCAGCGTCATGCGGCGCGCGTGCTGGCGGCCGCCGCGCCCAGTGAGCGCGGCGAGGCGTTCGCGCCGATCCCGCAATTGATGCTGCCCCTGCATGGCGCGCTGGCCCTGTACGAGCCGGAGTTGCTGGCCGAGCTGGCCGATTACTCGTTGACCGGCCTGCCGGGTGATCTGCCCGGATTCGACCGAGAGCCGCCACAAAGACCCTACCTGATCGACATCGAGCGCGGGCACTTGGGCATTCGCGAGGACAGCCCGCAGTTCGACCTGGGGCTGGACGACGACAGCGCCACGATCCGCCGCGAGGACGTGATCCGCGCGCTGGACCGGCGTCTGCGCAACGAGGCCGTGCTGCAGCCGGACATGATCGCCTGGCTGGGACGAGTGCTGGACAATCTCGCGCGCCGTGGCTTCGCGCCCGCAGAGCTGGCGCGCCACTTTAGCGCGTTGGCCGATGCCGCCGCCGCGCGGCTGCGTGCGCTGCTGGCCG
>JAJZUK010000167.1:3523-4510 GCA_021847125.1 Pseudomonadota bacterium
GTTCCAGCAGACCCTGCTGCCGGGCGCGCAGACCGCGCGCCTGGATGCGCTGACGCGCTTCCGTTTCGACCCGCAGGTATATCCGGCGCGCTGGTTGTATGCCGGCATGTATCGCTTCAACAAGCACTACTACCCGCTGCCCGGCGAGCTGAAGCCCGAGATCGACGCAGAAGAAACGGCTTGTGCCATCGAAATCGACCGTCTGCCGCAGGTGACGCGCTGGGTGCGCAATCTGGAGCGACAGCCGGATGCCTCGTTCTGGCTGCCGACCTCCAGCGATCGGTTCTATCCCGACTTCGTGGCCGAACTGGAGGATGGCCGCCTGTTCGTGATCGAGTACAAAGGCGGAGACCGCTACAGCAACGACGATTCGCGTGAGAAGCGCACCATCGGCAAGATCTGGGCCGACGTCAGCGGCGGGCGCTGCCTGTTTCTGATGGCGAGCGATGCGGTCACGGCAGGCAAGCCGGTACAGGGACAGCTACGCGATGCGCTCGGCATGCACGCGGTCGCGCGGTCATGACGGCATTGCGCTGCACCGCCAGGCTGCTGAAGGCGATGAGAGCAATGCCCGACGTGGCGCCGCATCCGCCGTGCAACCGGCTGGGCGAATGGACAGCCAATCTGATCCGGGTCTCGCGTATCGCGCTGGTGATCGCGGTCAGTGAGCCGATGCGATACGGGGTGGTGATCGACGCAGCGCCGTACGCGTCGGTACCTGAGCGGTTCGCGCACGCTCTGTGGCATGCGCTGCTGGAGCTCGGCGTGCCGGCCGACGTCGCGGCCGGGGAAGTGGAATCCATGCGTCCGTTCCAGGTTGCAGCCAGCACGAACAAGTCGGTGCTGGGCACGCTCAACCAGTACGCAGTCGAGGTGGAGGCCGCGCTGCGCTATGGCGATGCACACTCGGCAGCGGCGCTGACGCGCGGACTGGCGCGGACAGTTATCCTGAGGCCGAAGAACGTCGGATTTCCCGCCGACCGTGTG
>JAJZUK010000168.1 GCA_021847125.1 Pseudomonadota bacterium
TTCCCCCTGCCGGGTGTGTAGAGGACTTTCACCTCCAAGTCGTCTTTCCCGCCACCACAGCGGTTCCAACAGCGCCAGTCACGGCGCTACGCGCCATGCCTGGCGCACCAACAAGAAAGGCGGCTGCGGCCGCCTTTTTTTGCGGACCACGGCCCCGGCGCCGTTGCCCGGTTTGCCTTTAGAGATCGTCGATGGTGCACGGATGCGCTTTTCATCCGTGCACCAGCGACGATCCGCGCGGACGGGCCGCCGTCCGCGCAAGTGCGAACACCACAACTAGACGAATCCGACAATATCCGCCAAGGTTGGCGAACGAACATTGCGCGCTCCGCGCGCCAACCGTGGTTTCTGTACGGATAAAAAGCGCATCCGTACAGAAACCACGGTTCTGGACAAAGGCCACAGCGGTTTGGGTTTGCCTTTGCACCAGATCGCCGCGATGCAACGGACCCGGCTCAAGTCACTGCGCCCGACTCCCCGTCCCGATGCAATTCGGAACAGTGCCTATCTTTCGAACAACGCGATCGACTCGACGTGCGAGGTGTGCGAGAACATGTTGATCACGCCGGCCGCGGCCAGGCGATAGCCTTTGACCTGAACCAGCACTTCGGCGTCGCGTGCCAGCGTCGCCGGGTCGCAGGACACGTAGACGATGCGCCGCGGCCCGCCCGGCTCCAGCGCTTTCACCACTTCGACCGCACCGTCGCGCGGCGGATCGATGAGCAGCTTGTCATAGCCTCCGGCGGCGCCGAACCTTGCGCAGCTCGGCGCTTCGAACAGGTTGGCGACCTCGAAGCGCGCGTTTGCGGCAAGCCCGTTGCGCCGCGCGTTGTCTTCGGCCTGCCGCACCAGTCCGGCGTTGCCCTCCACACCCAGCACCTCGGCGCCGCGGCTCGCGATCGGCAGGCTGAAATTGCCCAAGCCGCAGAAGAGATCTGCGATGCGCTCGCCCGGACGCGGATCCAGCAGGTTGATCGCGTGCCTGACCAGGATGCGGTTGACTGCGTGGTTCACCTGGGTGAAATCGGTCGGCCGGAAAAAGATCTGCACGCCGAACTCGGGCAGCGAGTAATACAGCGGCGGCGCATCTTCCGGAAAAAAGGGCTGGGCGGTATCCGGCCCTTTGGTCTGCAGCCAGAACTGGATGCCGTGCCGCGCGGCGAAATTGCGCAGCAGGTCCTCGTCAGCCGGGCTCAGCGGATCAAGTATGCGCAGCACCATCACCGTGACCTCTTCCCCCACCGCGAGCTCGATCTGCGGCAGGCGCGTAGGCAGCGACAATCCCGCAATCAGCTGGCGCAGGGGAAGGAGCAGGTCTGAGATGCGCCGCGGCAGGACTTCGCAGCACGTCATGTCGGCGACGAAGCTGCTCTTGCGTTCATGAAAGCCGACCAGCGCGCCGCCTTTCTTCAGCACCATGCGCACCGACATGCGCGCGCGGTGGCGATAGCCCCAGGGCTGGCCGTAGATCGGCCGCAGCATCACCTCCGGCCGCACCTTGCCGATATGCCACAGATTGTCTTCGAGCACGCGCTGCTTCGCCGCCACCTGGGAGTGCGGTTCCAGGTGCTGCATGCTGCAGCCGCCGCAGACGCCGAAATGGGGGCAGCGCGGACTCACGCGCGCCCCGCTCGGCTGGTGTATCGCAGTCACCGAGGCCATTTCGTATTTCGATTTCTTCTTGTAGGTGTCGTAGGACACCCGCTCGCCCGGCAGGCCGCCGTCGATGAATATGGCCTTGCCCTCGACGCGCGCAATGCCGCGCCCCTCGCGATCCAGCGATTCAATCAGAACACTCATTGATTATTTCCAGGCTTCGAGGAATTGCCGCCAGTGCGCTTCGGTGGACTTGGCGAGCGTCCCCCGCAACAGTTCGATCTCGCGCTGGTACTGCGCCGTGTCGAACACCCCGCGCAGCAGCTGAAAGCGCAGGTACAGCAGATAGGTGTTGGCCGCGTCGGTCTCGCAATAGCTGCGGATTTCGCGCAGTTTCCCGTCCTGGAACGCGCCCCACACCTGGGAGCCGTCCATGCCGAGCTTGCCGGGAAAACCGATCAGTTTCGCCATCTCGTCCAGCGGCACGTTGTTGCGCGGCTGATACAAAGCCAGGAGGTCCATCAGATCCAGATGGCGCGCGTGATAGCGGCTGATATAGTTGTTCCACTTGAAGTCGCGCTCGTCCTCGCCCTGGTCCCAGTAGCGCGGCGCCGAAATGCCATGCACCAGGCTGCGGTAGTGCAGCACGGGCAGGTCGAAGCCGCCGCCGTTCCATGAGACCAGCTGCGGCGTGTATTTTTCGATGCCGTCGAAGAACCGCCGGATCAACTCCGCTTCGCTGTCTTCCGGCGCGCCCAGCGACCAGACGCGCACCGCCTCGCCCTCGCGCAGCGCGCAGGCGATTGCGATGACGCGGTGCTGGTGCAGTTGAAGAAAGTCGTGGTTCGCCGCGGTGCGCCGGCGCTGAAACGCGA
Source organism: Pseudomonadota bacterium (assembly GCA_021847125.1). The sequence continues at coordinate 2,472 of JAJZUK010000168.1, forward strand.
TTTCGGCCACATCCTTGTCGGAGAGCGCTGGATCCAGGTCGTACAAGCGCCGCAAACCGTCGCAGTCGGGCGCGGTTTCGATGTCGAAAGCGAGTACCGGCGTCATCAGTCCGGAAACACGCCGGTCGACAGATAGCGGTCGCCGCGATCGCAGACGATGGACACGATGACCGCGTTTTTCACTTCTGCCGCGACGCGCAGCGCCACGAACATCGCGCCGCCCGAGGAAATGCCGGCGAATATGCCCTCTTCGCGCGCCATGCGCCGCGTCATGTCCTCCGCATCGGACTGGCTCACGGGTTCGATCCGGTCGACGCGCGCCGCCTCGTAGATGCGCGGCAGGTAGGCTTTGGGCCATTTGCGTATGCCGGGAATCTGCGAGCCTTCGGTCGGCTCGCAGCCCACGATCTGGATCTTCGGGTTCTTTTCCTTGAGGAAGCGCGACACCCCCATGATGGTGCCGGTCGTGCCCATGCTGGAAACGAAGTGCGTGACTTTGCCCGCGGTATCGCGCCAGATTTCCGGCCCGGTGCTTTCGTAATGCGCGAGCGGATTGTCCGGATTGGCGAACTGGTCGAGGATCACCCCCTCGCCCTGGTCGCGCATTTTCTCCGCCAGGTCGCGCGCGCCTTCCATGCCGCCCGCCTGCGGCGTGAGCAGGATCTCGGCGCCGAACGCGCGCATGGTCTGGCGCCGCTCCACCGACAGGTGCTCGGGCATGACGAGCACCATGCGATAGCCGCGCATCGCCGCCGCCATGGCGAGCGCGATGCCGGTATTGCCGCTGGTGGCCTCGATCAGGGTGTCGCCCGGCTTGATCGTGCCGCGCTGCTCGGCGCGCACCACCATGTACAAGGCCGGACGGTCCTTGACCGACCCAGCAGGGTTATTGCCCTCGAGCTTGGCCAGGACAACGTTGCCCCGCTTGTCGTTGGCCGCGCCGGGGATGCGCTTCAGGCGCACCAGCGGCGTATTGCCTACGGTATCCTCGATGCCCGGCGCAGTACGCTTCATGCGCTTTGACCGAGCAGTTGCTCGCAATAGCGCGCCACGCCCTCCTCCACCGACAGGAAAGGGGCGGTGTAGCCGGCGCTGCGCAGCGACGTGTGGTCGGCCTCGGTAAAGCTCTGGTATTTGCCTTTGAGCGCGTCCGGAAACGCAATGTACTCGATCATGTTTCTCGAGCGCATCTCCTCCGCCGTGAGCGCCGCCTGGCCCTCGGCGCGCAGGCAGGCATTGATCGTCGCCACCGCGACGTCGTTGAAAGTCTGCGCGCGGCCGGTGCCGAGATTGAATATTCCGGACAGCTCGGGCCGTTCGAGAAAATGCATATTCACCTCGACCACGTCCTCGACCGAGACGAAATCGCGCTTCTGTTCGCCGTCGGCGTAGCCGTCCCAGCCCTGGAACAGTTTGACCCGCCGGTCGCTGCGAAACTGGTTGAACATATGAAATGCGACCGAGGCCATGCGCCCCTTGTGCGCCTCGTTCTGCCCATAGACGTTGAAATAGCGAAAGCCCGCGACCTGGCTGTCGGCGTCGGGCAGGCGCCGCCGCACCACCTGGTCGAACAGGAATTTGGAATAGCCGTAGATGTTGAGCGGCGCCTCGTGTTCGCGCGCCTCGCGGAACACCGTGCCGGAACCGTAGACCGCGGCCGAGGACGCATACAGCAGGGGCACCTCCTCTTCCTGGCAGTAATCCAGCAGCGCCACCGAATAGCGGTAGTTGTTCTCCATCATGTAGCGCCCATCGGTCTCCATGGTGTCGGAGCAGGCGCCCTGGTGCAGCACCGCCTCGATCGCGCCCTCGAACTCTCCGGCCGCAAGCTGCACCACGAAGTCGCGCTTGTCGATGAAATCGGCGATTTCGCACCCGCTCAGGTTGAGGAATTTGTCGGCGCGCGTAAGATTGTCCACCGCGATGATGTCGCGCTCGCCGCGCTCGTTCAGCGCCTTGACCATGTTGGAGCCTATGAATCCGGCCGCGCCGGTGACTACGTAGTACATCGCTTCCCCTTCTTCAGATCTGCAGATC
>JAJZUK010000169.1 GCA_021847125.1 Pseudomonadota bacterium
CGCGACCAGATGATTGTAGAAGTCGCGGTGCGCGTCGGCATGGCGCGAGGGGTTCATCGCGACGAAACCCATGTGCTGCAGAAAACCGGGGTAGACCAGGCGCATCGCGCCCGGGTATTTCGCCGGCACGCGGTCGATGACGTTGCCCTTGAACCAGGACAGCGGCTTGCGCGTGGCGAGATTGTTGACCGCAGTCGGGCTGCGCCGCGCGTCGATCGGCCCGCCCATCATGATCATGCTGCGCGGCTTGACCGGCGCGTCCTCCTCCGCCATGAGCGCGATCGCGGCCAGCACCGGCACCGTCGGCTGGCACACCGAGACCACATGCACCTCGGGCCCGAGGAAGCTAATGAACTCGCGCACGTAGTCGATGTAGTCGTCCAGATGAAACGGGCCGTGGAGGAGCGGCACCATGCGCGCATCGACCCAGTCGGTGATGTACACCTCGTGCTCGGGCAGCAACGTGCGCACGGTATCGCGCAACAGCGTGGCGTGGTGGCCCGACAGCGGCGCCACCAGCAGCACCGTCGGATCGGCATGCCCTTTGCGCGAAACCCGGCTTGCGGCGAGATCGCACTCGAAATGCAGCAGTTTGCAGAAAGGTTTGTCGACGGCGACCACTTCGCTCACCGCGACCGTCTTGCCGCCGACGCGGGTCTGGCTGATGCCGAATTCGGGTTTCTGGTAGCGCTGGGTAACGCGGAGGAAGAGTTCGCTGCCGGCGGCGATTTTGCGGCTGAGCGGAGAGTAGGACAGCGGGCTGAACGGATGGCTGAACAGGTTGGCGTTGAAGCTGGCCCACATCTGCCAGGGGGTGAGCGCCGCGTGGCTCATTTCATGCAGGGTATAGAGCAAATCAGGCACTCCGTTTCGAACGCGTTGGGTGTTTATACCAAATTCCCCGGCGCTGCGCACCATGCGCAGATGAAATTTCCGCTGATTTTTCCTGTCTGGGATAATCCGCACTTATGCTAGCCTTGCCTGCGTTAACGGCCATCCCGACACATTGTTGACCCTATGAAAATCGCGTTGCGCGTATTCTCTGCGCTGCTGCTGGTAATCGTGCTCGCCCTGCTTGCGGGCTATACCTGGCTGCGCCAATCGCTGCCGCAACTCGACGGCACCCTGAGCTTATCCGGCCTCAAGGCGCCGGTGGACATCGTGCGCGACCGCTATGGCGTGCCCCACATCTATGCCGGCAGCGTCGAGGATGCGTATTTCGCGCTCGGTTTCGTACACGCCCAGGATCGCTTGTGGCAGATGGAAATGAACCGGCGCATCGGCAGCGGGCGCCTGTCCGAAGTTCTGGGCCCGGCGACCCTGGACGCGGACAAGTTCCTGCGCACCTTGGGCGTGCACCGCGCGGCCGAGGCCACGCTGCAGCATTTGAGCGCCAAGGCGCGCCGCCAGCTCGATGCCTATGCGGCCGGGGTCAATGCCTACCTCGCGCAGCGCGGCGGCCCTCTGCCTCCCGAATTCCTGCTCACCGGCGCGCGACCCGAACCCTGGCGCAGCGCCGATTCGGTCGCCTGGATCAAGATGATGGCCTGGGACCTGGGCGGCAACTGGCGCAACGAGCTGCTGCGCCTGCGCCTGTCGAAGAGACTCTCGGCCGCGCAGATCGGCGAATTCCTGCCGCCCTATCCTGGCGACGCACCGCTGGCGATCGCCGATTACACCGCGCTGTACCGCCAGCTCGATGCGAGCAAGCTCGCCGCGCTTGCGCTCCCCGGCCTGAGCGAGGACGGCGCCTCCAACAACTGGGTGATCGCCGGCAGCCGCGCGGCGAGCGGCAAGCCGCTGCTCGCCAACGACCCGCACCTGGGCTTGGCTGCGCCCGCGATCTGGTATTTCGCCCATTTGTCGGCGCCCGGTTTCGACGTCATGGGCGCGACACTGCCCGGCGTGCCTGCCGTAGCGCTGGGACACAACCGCCACATCGCCTGGGGCTTCACCAACACCGGGCCGGACGTGCAGGACCTGTACATAGAGCGCGTGGACAGCGAGGGCCGCGTGCTCGCGCCGCAAGGCTGGCAGAAACTCGGCACGCACAGCGAAGTGATCAAGGTCAAGGGCCAGCCCGACGTCACGCTGACGGTGCGCAGCTCGCGCCATGGGCCTTTGATTTCGGATGTGTTCAAACCCGCGGCCGAGGCGCTGCCGCAAAACTTCGCACTCGCTTTTGCCTGGACCGCGCTGCGCGAGGACGACCTGTCGATGCAGGCGGCGGGAAAGTTTGCGACCGCGAGCAACTGGAAAGAATTCCTCGCCGCGGCACGCGACTTTCATTCGCCGCAGCAGAACATGGTGTATGCGGATACCGAGGGCAATATCGGCTTCGTCGCGCCTGGCCGCGTGCCGCTGCGCAAGCCCGAAAACGATATCAAAGGCCAGGCGCCGGCGCCGGGCTGGGACGCGAAATACGACTGGGATGGGTTCATTCCGTTCGAGGAATTGCCGCAAAGCTACAATCCCGCCGCGGGCGAAATCGTCACCGCGAACAACAAGATCGTGCCGGACAGCTACCGGCATTACCTCACCAGCGAATGGGTGCTGCCCTATCGCGCCGAGCGCATCCGGCAGCTGCTCGATGCGACGCCCCAGCACACGCTGCAAAGCTTCGAGCGCATCCAGGCCGATACGCTGTCGCTGCAGGTGCGCCAAATCCTGCCCCTGTTGCTCCAGACCAGGACGACCGATGCCGAGGCGCAGCAGGTCCTGCAGCAGCTGGGCCGCTGGGATGCAAACATGGCAGTGGCAGGCGCCGAGCCGCTGATCGTGAGCGCCTGGCTGCGCGAACTCGGCCGGCTGATCTATGCCGACGAACTGGGCGACATGTTCAACGCCGAGTGGGCCCATCGCGCGAGATTCATGTACGAAGTGCTCGCCGATACCGGCGGTGCGGGCCATTGGTGCGACGACGTGAACACGCCGGCAAAGGAAACCTGCGCCGAGCTGTTGCCGCGCGCGCTCAATCTGGCCCTGGCCGACCTGAAGCGCCGCTACGGCGACGACCCGAAACAATGGCATTGGGGCGATGCGCATTACGCCTTGTCCGAGCACCGCCCCTTCGGCCGCCAGCCGCTGCTGGCCAAACTGTTCGACATCCGCATGCCCTCGCCCGGCGATACCTACACCGTGGACGTAGGGCGCAATACGCTCTCCGACGAAGCGGCGCCATTCGCCAGCCGCCATGGGGCATCGCTGCGCGCGATCTACGATCTGGCCGACCTGGACAAGTCGGTATACATCCATTCCACCGGACAGTCGGGCAATCTGCTCTCGCCGTTGTACAAGAATTTCGCCGAGCGCTGGGCGCGGGTCGAATATATTCCGATGTCGATGCAGCGCAGCGATGCGCTCGAGGGATCCCTGGGCACGCTGAAGCTGCTGCCGCGATAATCGGCTTGCGTGGGGGACAATCCTGCCCCTGAGATAGAGATTGTTGGCGATCAGCGCCGCCACCGCCAGTCCCGCGCCGGCGAGCTCTATGGTTTCGAAGCGGTGTCCCTGCAGGATGCGGATGGCAAAGGTCACGATCGGCACCAGATTGCCGAGCAGCATGGCATTGAGCGCGCCCAGATAACCGATGGCCATGTTCCAGAACAGCACCGCCAGCACCACGATGATGATGATGATGATGATGATGGCGGCATGCTCCGGCCGCGAACGGCTGAGGCCGACCAGCACCAGCACGGAGAAACCGCTGAATCCCACCATGCCGTAGAACGTAGCCTGCAGCAATCTGCCGCAATAGCGCAGCGCTTGGCCCCGGGGGCTGCGGCTCCACGCCTGCCGCGTGGCTCGATTGCGAATTGTCAATCAGTCGGACGGCGATTTCCATTAGAATGATTGCTCCGTCTGACCATATGCGGGAAAGCGGAGCGGCGCATGCCAAACGATAGAAAGACTCGCATTCTGATCATCGACGACGACGTCGGCTTTCGCGACTTGTTGCGGATTCATCTGTCGGCCGCGGGTTACCAGGTGCAGGTTGCGGAGGACGGCGTCACCGGCGGCCGGGCGCTGCTCGCGAACACCCCGGACCTGGTCGTCTCCGACCTCAACATGCCTTTCCTCGACGGCTTCGAGCTGTTGTCGCTGCTGCGCTCGGACGCCGAAACCGCAAACATACCGGTCATCCTGCTCTCCGGCCGCAGCGACGGCGACACCATGGCCAGGGCAGTGGAACTGGGCGCGGCCGATTTTCTGACCAAACCGGTGACGCGCGACCAGCTGCTCGAATCCATCGAAGCCTGCCTCAGCCGAACCAAGGCCCGCGGCACTCCCCCGGATTACGGTTCGACCCCGCCGGTCTAGGCGAGCGGACCGTACTCGCTTTCAGGCGGGCTTTTCGTCGCGCAGCGCGCGCCGCAGGATTTTGCCTACATTGGTCTTGGGCAGCTCGCTCCTGAACTCGATGTATTTCGGACACTTGTAGCCGGTCAGGTTCTGCTGGCAGTGCGCGCGTATCTCCTTTTCCGACAGGTC
>JAJZUK010000170.1 GCA_021847125.1 Pseudomonadota bacterium
CTCGACCGCCGCGGTGAGGAAACTGGTGACGAAACCGGCGAGGATGCCGCCCGCCATCAGCGGCACCACGATGCGCCAAACGGTGCGGCGGTTGCTCGCGCCGAGGTTTTCCGCGGCTTCCTCCATGGACACGTGCACCTGCTGCAGCGACGCGACGCAGGAACGCAGCGCATAGGGCAGCCGCCGCACGGTGAAGGCGAAGGCGATGATCATCCAGTAGGACACGAATGGCAGGTCGGTGAACGGCAGGTTGATGCCGCGAAATGTGCGCAGGTAGCCGATCCCCAGCACCAGGCCGGGAATCGCCACCGCGGCCGAGGCGACGAAGTCGAGCAGCCGGCGTCCGGGCAGATTGGTGCGCAGCATCAGGTAGGCGATGGCGGTGCCGATCAGCACATCGAGCCCGGCGGCAATGCCGCAGTAGACCAGGGAGTTCCACAGCATGAACGGCGAATCGCGGAATACCGCCGCATAGTTGTCCAGGGTATAGGCCTCGGGAATCACGGAGAAACTCCACATCTTGCTGAACGAGAGCAGCACCAGGCCGAGGTGCGGGGAGAGCACCAGCAGCAGCACCAGCACGATCCAGCCGTAGGCGAACACCGCCTGCCAGGGCCTTAGTGTCCGCGTGGCGAGCGAACTGCCGCCGCGCTGCAGCGTGGCGTAGTCCTTGCCGCGCATCACCCAGGTCGAGCCCCACAGTGCGGTGATCGACGCCAGCACCATGATCACGCTCGCGACATAGCCGATCGGGTCGTCGATGCCGATGGAACTGATGCGGAAATAGGCCTGCGCGGCGAGGATGTCGGTCACGTTGAGTACTAGCGGCGTGGCGACGTCGTCGAACACCTTGAGGAACACCAGCGCCGCGCCGGCCATGTAGCCGGGCAGCGCGAGCGGAAACACGATGCGGCAAAACAGCCGGAAACCGCTGGCACCCAGGTTCTGCGCGGATTCCTCCATGGCGCTGTCGATGTTGTTGAGTGCGACCGTGAGGTTGAGCAGAATGAACGGGAAATAGTGCAGCGCCTCGACGAAAATGACCGCGTTCAGTCCCTCCATGAACGGCAGGTTGAGGCCGAACCAGTCGCCCAGGATCAGGTTGATGGAGCCGTTGCGGCCGAACAAGAGCTGCATCGCCGTGGCGCCGACGAAAGGCGGCATGATCAGCGGCAGCACGCCCAGGGTCTGAATCAGCAGGGCGCCGCGGAAGCGGAAACGCGCGGTGAAGTACGCCAGCGGCAGCGCGAATACGGAGGATACGACCACGCTCATGCCGCCCACGTACAGGCTGTTGTAGAACGCCTCGCGCATCAGCGTCAGCTGGAAGAAAGAGCGGAAATGCGCCAGCGTCAGGCTGCCGTCGCTGTTGGTGAAGGCGGCGTACATGACGGTTGCCACCGGCACCACCAGGAACACGAGGAGGAACAGCGCGATGACGAGCGCGAGCGCGGCATGGGGAAGGGTGTAGCGTCGCGACATGGGGTGTTTCGTTGGCAGCCGGCGGTTGGCAGCGTAGCCGGGATTATCTCCTGAAGCAGCCTCGGCGCCGCCCTCCGGCCGGTCAGCGGCCGGGGTGGGGGCGGAGTAGGGCCGCGCCCGGTTCGATCCCGGCGCGCCGGTCTATTTGGCGAGCGCCGCCTGGTTGGCGAGGTCGGTCGCGCGCGCGTAGTTGCTGCGCGCGGTGTTGCCCCAGTGTTCTTCCAGCGCCGTGACTTGTTTGGTCTTCAGGGCGTCGCGCTTGGTATTGCGGTAGAGCGCGAGAAATTCCTTGTCCCTGGACTTGTCTTCGCTCACCACCGGGGAGTAGGCGAAATCGCGCGCTTCGGCGAGCAGCTTCGCCGCCTGCGGATTATTCTTGCCGGCCAGCCTGGCCGCGGCGGTGTTGATGGCCTTGGCCGCCTGCGTGAGTTCCTTGTGGCGGAAGGTGATGGTTTGATCGAAAATCGAGCTGACCACGTAGTAGCGTGATTCGGACAGGTCGGAGTCGAAATTCACCTTGGGTTTGATCTTGCCGGTGAACGGGTTGGGGAATCCAGCGGGGGCTTTCGCGTATGCGCTGGGCAACACCGGCAGGCGGCTGATCTGCGGATCGAACAGCAATTGCTGGCCTTCGGGCGAAAGCGTGTAGTCGATGAACTTCTTCGCGTTTTCCGCGTTTTTTGCGCCGGCCACCAGGCCGATATTCGCCGGGACGATGGCGGTTACGGAAGGGTAGACGAACTCGGTGGGAAAGCCCGAGGACTTGGCGGCGAGGCCGAAGAAGTCGATCACCAGGCCGATGCCGTACTGGCCGCTGTTCACGCCGTCGGGTACGCCGAAGCTGCGCTCGGTGATCGCGGCGCAGTTGCCCGAAATCATCAGCATCTGGCGCCAGCCTTTTTCCCAGCCCTCGCCCTGCAGTATGGTTTCGACCGTGAGGTGGGTGGTGCCCGAGCGCGACGGCGACGACATCGCGACATGGCTGAAATACACCGGCTTCGCCAGGTCGGCCCACTCCGCCGGGGGCGGCAGTTTGTTCGCCTTCATATAGCGCGTGTTCCACATGATGCCGTAGCCGGCGAGCGCCTGGCCGAGGTAATAGCCCTTCGGATCGTTGATCGGGTAGTTGCCTATCTTGGCCGGCACTTCCTTGGCCGGCGACTCGAGCCTGGAGAGCAGTTTTTCCGAGGCCAGCACCTCGAATGCGTCCGGCGCCGAAACCCAGAACACGTCGGGCTTGTTGTTGGCGGGCGCTTCGCGGATGTAGGCGACGCCCGCGGGCGTGGGTTTGTTGAGGATCTCGACCTTGATGCCGGGGTTCTTCGCCTCGAACGCCTTCTTGTAGGCGGCGGTCAGTTCCTTCGGAAACGAAGTCACGATCACCACCTGCTGCTGCGCCAAAGCAGGTGCGGCGAAGGCTAGGGCAAGCGTTGCGCAGGCCAGTCGCAGGACGTTCAAAGCGGAATTGCCGGGCATGATCGTTCTCCTATGCGGATTGGGCGATTCAATTATTATTGCCGCCTATGATAAACCACGCGCTGTTTCCGGGGGCGGACTGTTCGCGCCGATACGAAGCAAAGCGGGAGTGATAAAATCGCAGCGCCGCATCGATCCCTGCAGGGCGCAGCGTAAGGCGCCAGGGTAGATGCGGTCGCCGCGGCGGTGTGCGCCGCAGCTAATCCGATACGTCTCCCCATGCATCTACACCTTGATCCGGTCGGCGGCATCGCCGGCGACATGTTCATCGCCGCGCTGCTCGATGCGTTTCCGCGGCTCAGTGCGGGGCTGGACGCCGCGCTGGCCAAGGTCGGCCTGCCACCGGGTGCGCACTGCGCGCTGCTTGCGCACCACGACGGGACCTTGAGCGGGAAACGCTTCGATGTCAGCCTGCCCGCCGCAGCGGCAAGCGCGGAAGGCCACCACCACCCTCACGTCGGACTCACCGCGATCCGCGCTGCGATTGCGGCCATGGGACTGGATGCCGCGGTCGCCGCGCGCGCCGGCGCGATTTTCGCCGTCCTGGCCGAAGCCGAAGCCGAGGTGCATGGCGCCGGCGTGGACCAGATCGAGTTCCACGAAGTCGGCGCGCTCGACTCCATCGCCGATATCGTGGGCGCAGCCTGGCTGATCGAGGCGCTTTCGCCTGCGACCTGGTCGGTCGGCGCACTGCCTCTGGGCTCGGGGCGCGTGCGCTGCGCGCATGGGCTGCTGCCGGTGCCCGCGCCGGCGGTGGTGAATTTGCTGCAGGGCTTCGAGTTTTTCGACGACGGCCTGACCGGTGAGCGCGTCACGCCGACCGGGGCGGCGATCCTGCGTCACCTCGCCTGCACTTCCGGCATCGGCCCGCGCCGGTTGCGTCTCGCGGCATCGGGCCTGGGTTTCGGTGCGCGCAAGCTGCCGGGCCTCGCCAATGTGTTGCGCGTGCTGGCCTGGGACGCGACGCAGGCGGGCGCCGCGGACGAAGTCGCGCTGCTCGCGTTCGAAGTCGACGACCAGACGCCTGAGGACCTGGCGCTGGGTCTGGAGCGCCTGCGCGCCCGCGACGGCGTGCTCGACGTGCTGCAGAGCCCGGTGTACGGCAAGAAGGGCCGCATGGCGGTGCAGGTGCAGGTGCTGGCGCGGCCGCAGTGTCTGGCTGAAACGGTCGCCGCCTGCTTCGCCGAAACCACGACCTTGGGCGTGCGCCATCAGTTGATGGCGCGCAGCGTGCTCACGCGCAGCGAGACCAGCGTTGCCGCCGCCGGCACCGAGGTGCGGGTCAAGCTCGCGCGGCGGCCGGGTGGTACGCTGAGCGCCAAAGCCGAGAGCGAGGATCTGCGCCAGGGCGGCGCCCACGGCGGGCGGGAGGCCTTGCGCCGCGACAGCGAAGCCGCTGCGCTGGCGCAGGCCGCCAATGCGCTGGCGCAGGAGAGCAAACATGGAAAATGAAGCGGTGACGGAAAACCTGCGTCAACTCTCGGCGGTGATATTCTGCATGACTTCGTTGCGTAATATCTGCGTGGCGC
>JAJZUK010000171.1 GCA_021847125.1 Pseudomonadota bacterium
GCTCGTGTCGTAGGGATTGAGCGTCTTGCCGAATACCGCGTTGAAGGTCTGCGAGCCGGCGCCGAACTCGGGCGTGTTGGTCTTGCCTATGGAAATCGCCCCCGCCGCCTGCAGCCGGTCCACGATGAGCAGGTTCTGCTCGGGAATGAAGTCCTTGAAAATGGGCGAGCCGAACGTGGTGCGCATGCCGCGGGTCAGGAACAGATCCTTGTGCGCGACCGGCAGGCCGTGCAGCGGCCCCAGCGCTTCCCCGCGCGCCTGCTTTTCGTCCGCCGCCCGTGCCTGCGCCAGCGCCTGTTCGGCATACAGGCTGACGATGGCGTTGAGCTGGGGATTGAGCCGCTCGATCTGCGCCAGCGACGCCTGCATCAGCTCGCGCGCCGACAACTCCTTGCGCCGGATGCGCTGCGCCAGTTCCGTTGCCGGAAGAAAACAGAGTTCATCGCTCATGCCGTAGTTCCTCGCAGGATCCAGGCGGATTGTAGCAGCGGCGCACGTCAGATCGTTTGCACGCGCTCAAGCCGCGCCGTGTGCAGGCTGCGCGGCCAAATTATTTCGGCGGCTGTTGCGCCAGCTCCGCGAGCACGTCGCGCAGCCACTGCTGCGCCGGATCGCGCTGATTGCGCTCGTGCCAGACCTCGCCCACGGTGAACCCCGGTATGGCGAGCGGCGGCTCGAATATGCGCAGCTTCCTCGCATAGCCGCGCGCGAGGCGCTCGGGCAGGGAACTGATCATATCCGAGCGAGCCACGATCTCCAGCACCAGCAGATAATGCGGTACCGCCAGGCGCGCACGGCGCTTGCGCCCGATTGCGGAGAGCGCCTCGTCTACACGGGCGGTGTAGCCGCTGCCGCGCACCGACACCTGGATGTGCTCCAGGCTGCAGAACTTGTCCAGGGTCAGGCGCGCGCCTACGCCCGGGTGGTTGCGCCGCACCACGGAGACGATGCGTTCCGAATACAGCGGCCGCACATGCAATCCTGGCGCCGCGTTGTGCAATCCGGTAACGCAGAGGTCTACGTCTCCCGTCTCCATCTGCCGCGCCACCGACTGTAAATCGAGCGGCCTGACTTCCAGACGCACTCCCGGGGCTTTGTGCTCGAGGTAATCGACCAGCTTGGGCAGCAGCGCGTATTCGACATAGTCCGAGGCCGACAGCGTAAACGTGTGCACCGCGCGGGCGGCATCGAATGCCGTGCGCGGCTGGACGATGGCATCGATCTCGTCCAGCACCTGCTTCACCGGACCGAGCAGCTCCAGTGCGCGCGGGGTAGGCAGCATGCCGCGCGCGCTGCGCAACAGCAGCGGATCGCCGAACAGTTCGCGCAGGCGCGCCAGCAACGCACTTGCGGCCGGTTGCGACAAATGCAGACGCACCGCAGCGCGCGACACGCTGCGCTCGGCGAGCAGCGCGTCCAACGCGACCAACAGGTTGAGGTCTACGTTTCTTATATCCATAGAACAGATATGCTAAATCTAGACAATCGATTAGACAAATAATTAAATGCGGTTTAGACTCATTCCATAGATTGAATGAAAGCCATGCCGTGGATTTCGGGCTTGCAAAAGTGATCGTAGGCTACCTGAGCGCCAGCGCCGCGGCACTGGTCGCATCGGTAAAGCTGGCCTGCGTCTTGGGCGGCCCGATGATGGTTACGTTCAGCGGCAGCTTTTTCCGCTAGGCAGCAGCAACACAGATTTCGCGGGTCCCCTCCTCCTCTCCCCGCGGGGGCAGGATAGCCGGCAAACGCCGACTACCCTGCCGGTTTATTTTGTCAGGCACGCCGCGCCAGCGCGCATCAGCCCGGCGCTTGCCCCGAGCTTGCGCGCAGCGCAACCTGCGTCCACACGCGATCGATGACCGCGAGCACTTCATCGGCATTCTGCAGGCGCTCGGCCGGATTCTTGGCGAGCATGCCGTCGACCAGCACCTGATAATCGGTCAAGGCTTCCGGCAGCCGCGGTATCGGTGCGTTCACGTGCTGCGAAATCAGCTCGACGATGGAATTGCCCTCGTAGGGCCGCCGATTCATGAGCATTTCGTAAAAAATGATGCCCAGGCTGTAGATGTCGGAGCGCTCGCTCGCCGGCTTGCCGTTGGCCTGCTCCGGCGAGATGTAATAAGGCGTGCCGAAGAATTCGCCGTGCACGGTCCGGTCCATGTCGCCGGTGGCCCGCTTGGCAATGCCGAAATCGGCCAGCACCATGGTGCCGTCGGCGCGCAGCATCATGTTCGCCGGCTTGACGTCGCGGTGCACGATGCCGAGGCGGTGGATTTCCGCCAGCGCGGCCGCGGCCTGTGCCAGCAGCGACAGCGTCTGCCGCGGCGTCAGGCCCTGGGCAATCACATCCTTCAGACTGCCGCCGGTGAAGTACTCCATCGCGATATAGGCATAATCTTCGGTGAAGCCCTTGTCGTAGATCTTGACCACGTTGGTGTGGTCGATATCGGATATGAGCGCGGATTCCTGGATGAAACGCTGCAGCAGCTGCTTGTCGTCGCTCGGCTTCGCGTTGAGGATCTTCAGCGCTACCTGCGCGCCGTCGGATTCGCGCTCGGCTAGAAATACGTTGGACATGCCGCCTTCGCCGATCTTGGACAGCACCTTATAGCCCTTGATCTGCAGCGGTTTGCCCGCGGCCAGCGCGCGCGACAGGTCGCTGGTGATGATGCGCAGCGTCTCCGACAGCGCCGCTTTGGCTGCGCGCGCGGTCATTTGCGCATTTTCGGCCAAGGCGGCGCGCAGCGCCGCCGGCACTTCGATCGTCCCCTCCGCGTCACCCGCGGCGCCGCCGATGGCGGTCACTTCCACGGCCTCGACCGGCGTGTTGCGCCCGCGCAACTCCAGCAGCCGCGACTCGCCCGTGCTCACCGCTGCGCCCGCCATGCTCACGGTCGCTGCGCTCGCCACCAGGGGCCAGCCCAGTTCCTTCGTCTGCCCCTCCAGGCGCGAAGCCACGTTGACGCTGTCGCCGACTACGGTGAGGTCCTCGGCCCCGGGCGGCCCGATGCGCACTTCCATCATGTCGCCGGAATGGATGCCCACGCCGGTGGCGAATTCAGGCAAGCCGCTCAGATCGAAATGCTGCTTGAACCATTCGCCGAACTTGTTCGCGGCGATAACGATCCCCAGCCCGGCGCGGATGGCGCGGCGCGCGTGGTTGTCCTCGCCGTCTTCGGGACGCGTCTCGAACACCACCATGATGCCGTCGCCGATCAGCTTGGCGATGCGCCCGCCATTGCGCACGATAGGCTGACACACCGACTCGAAATACGCGTTGAGCAGTTCGGCGATCTGGCCCGCGGTGAGGCGCTCGGAATAGGTGGTGAAGTTGCGCACGTCGGCGAACAACACCGTGGCCACGGTCATCTTGCCGGTCATGCCCGCGGTTTCCGCGAACGCCAGCGGCCGCTCCGGTTCGGCACCGGTCAGGTTCTGCCGGTACCAGCGCCTGAGCTCGTCGTTTCCGGCCACGAGGCGTTCGGCCAGCGAGCGCGCGGCGTTCTCGTATTTCTTCAGGCGCGAATTCACCGCCTCGATGAGTTCGTCGCGCGTGAACGGCTTGTTGAGGAAATCGTCCGCGCCGAGGTTCATGCCGCGGCGCATGCTGGTCCGGTCGTTGAGCGCGGTCAGGAAAATGAACGGCGTGTCGGCGAAGCGCGCATCGGCGCGCAAAGCCTCGAGCATGCCGAATCCGTCCAGCTCGGGCATCATCACGTCGCTGACGATCAGGTCAGGCGCGAAATTCCTGGCATGCTCGATGCCGGCGCGGCCGTCCTCGGCCGAGTCCACCGCATAGCCCTCACCCTTCAGCATCAGCGTCAGGTTCAGGCGGATCGACGCCTCGTCCTCGACCACCAGGATTTTCTTCATGGCCGCTCCTGCGCCAGGCAGCGCCTGATCGCGCCGCGCAGCTGCTCCAGGTCGAACGGCTTGGCCAGCACTTCGGTAGCGCCGCGGCGCAAACCGATGGCGCGCGCATCCTCGTTCATCGCGGCGGAAAACAGCAGCACCGGAACGCCCGCGAACTCGGGGTCGGCACGCACCGTCTCCAGCACGGCATAGCCGCCCAGATGCGGCATGACGACATCGCAGATGATGAGCTGCGGATGCAACTGCCTTACCAGTTCGAGTCCCTGCTCGCCGTCGGCCGCCCAGGCAAGCTCATGGCCCTCGATGCGCATCACCTGGCGCATGAAGTCGAGATTCGACTGGTCGTCGTCGATGAGCAGCACCCGCGCCATGTTCAGGCCGCCCGCGCCGATTACATTAGCGGCAGGCGCACGCTGATGCGGGTGCCTGCGTCGACCTTGCTGTCGATCGAAATCGTGCCGCCGTGCAATTCCACCGCTTTCTTCACGATCACCAGCCCGAGGCCGGTGCCCTGGCGATTGCCGACATTGGAAGCGCGGTGAAAGCTCTCGAACAGGCGCGCCTGATCCT
>JAJZUK010000172.1 GCA_021847125.1 Pseudomonadota bacterium
TCGAACCACTGCAGGGTCAGCGCGCGTATCGTCACCTGCCGCGGTGCACGCTCGATGTCTATGCCGGCGCGGGCATAGGTGTAAAGCGGCTTGCCCGCGTGCTTCAGCGCCGAGTAGATCGGCGGGACCTGCAGGATGTCGCCGCGGAACTTCTCCAGCGCGACCGCAAGTTGCTCCGCCGTGACCTGCACCGGGCGCGTCGCGATCACCTCGCCTTCGGCGTCCGCCGTCGCGGTGCTGACGCCCAGGCGGATTTCCGCCGCATAGGTCTTGTCGGCTTCCAGCAGATCGGAGGAGAACTTGGTGGCCTCGCCGAACAGCACCGGCAACAAGCCGGTGGCGAGCGGATCCAGGGTGCCAGCGTGTCCCGCTTTCGCCGCCTGGTACAGGCGCCTGGCCTGCTGCAAGGCGGCGTTCGAGCTCGCGCCCCGCGCCTTGTCCAGCATCAACACGCCGTTCAAGGCGCGTTTTACGCGCTTTGCGGGCACTACGACTTGAGCTCCTTGCTGCCGGCCACCGCCTCGTCGATGAGGCGCGACAATTCGAAGCCGCGTTCGACCGACGCGTCGTAGATGAAATGCAGCTGCGGGATGGAGTGCAGTTTGATGCGGCGCGCGATCTGGCTGCGCAGGAAACCGCCGGCCTGTTTCAGCCCCGCCTCGGTTTCGGCGCGCTGCTCGGCATTGCCCATCAGGGTGTAGAACACCTTGGCGTGGGAATAATCGTTGGTCACTTCCACGCCGGTGAGCGTGATCATGGCGACCCGCGGATCTTTCAGCTCGGTGCGCAGGATTTCGGCCAGTTCGCGCTGGATCTGGTCGGCGACGCGCAGACTGCGGGCAGGGCCTTTAGGCATAGTGTGATCTCCTGCACGGTTGCCGGCAGAACCTACCTGCCGTCAAGCCAAACTGGAGCGGCGAACAGCGCCTTACAGCGTCCTCGCGACTTCCAGCACTTCGTACGCCTCGAGCTGGTCGCCTTCCTTGATGTCATTGTAGTTCTTCAGCGACAGGCCGCACTCGAATCCCGCCTTCACTTCGCGCACATCGTCCTTGAAGCGTTTGAGGGTATCGAGCTCGCCGTCGAAGATCACCACGTTGTCGCGCAGCAGGCGCACGCGCGCGCCGCGCTTGATCATGCCTTCGAGCACCATGCAGCCGGCGACCGTGCCGACCTTGGAGATCTTGTAGATCTGGCGGATCTGCACCATGCCGAGAATGCTTTCCTTCTTCTCCGGCGCGAGCATGCCGGAAAGCGCGGCCTTCACCTCGTCCACCGCGTCATAGATGATGTTGTAGTAGCGGATATCGATACCCTGCGACTCGGCCAAGCGCCTGGCGGCGACATCGGCGCGGGTATTGAAACCGATGACCACCGATTTGGACGCGAGCGCGAGGTTGATATCGGACTCGGTGATGGCACCGACGCCACTGTGCACCACGCTCACTTTGACCTCTTCGTTCGACAGGCGCGCCAGCGCATGCGCCAGCGCTTCGCGCGAGCCCTGCACGTCGGCCTTGATCAGCAGGGCCAGGGTCTTCACGCCGCCCTCGCCCATCTGCTCGAACATATTCTCGAGTTTTGCCGCCTGCTGCTTGGCCAGTTTGACTTCGCGGAACTTGCCCTGGCGGAACAGCGCGATTTCGCGCGCCTTGCGCTCGTCCGCGAGCGCCACCGCCTCTTCGCCGGCCAGCGGCACATCGGACAAGCCCTGGATTTCCACCGGGATCGACGGGCCCGCCTGCTCCACGGGCGCGCCCGTTTCGTCCAGCATCGCACGCACGCGGCCGAACACCGAACCCGCGAGCAGCACGTCGCCGCGGCGCAGCGTGCCCGACTGCACCAGGACGGTTGCGACCGGACCCTTGCCCCGGTCCAGACGCGCTTCGATCACCAGGCCCTTGGCCGGCGCGTCCACCGGCGCCGTCAATTCCAATACCTCGGCTTGCAGCAGCACCTGTTCGAGCAGGTTGTCTATACCCACTCCGGTTTTCGCCGAGACCGGGACGAAAGGCGACTCGCCGCCATACTCTTCCGGCACCACCCCCTGCGCTACCAATTCCTGCTTGACGCGATCGAGATTGGCGTCCGGTTTGTCGATCTTGTTGATCGCCACCACCAGCGGCACGTTCGCCGCCTTCGCGTGGGCGATCGCCTCTATGGTTTGCGGCATGACGCCGTCGTCCGCGGCGACCACCAGAATGACGATGTCGGTCGCTTTGGCTCCGCGCGCGCGCATCGCCGTGAAAGCCTCGTGGCCCGGGGTATCCAGGAACGTGACCATGCCGCGCGGCGTCTGCACGTGATAAGCGCCGATGTGCTGGGTGATGCCGCCGGCCTCGCCCGAAGCGACGCGCGTGCGGCGTATGTAATCCAGCAGGGAAGTCTTGCCGTGGTCGACGTGGCCCATGACCGTCACCACCGGCGCGCGGGCGCGCTGTTCGTGCGCCGTCTCCTGCCCCTGCGGCGCCTCGGTAAGGAAGGTATCCGGCTCGTCCAGCTTGGCCGCCTTGGCGACGTGCCCCATGTCCTCCACCACGATCATCGCGGTTTCCTGGTCGAGCACCTGGTTGATGGTGACCATGCTGCCCAGCTTGATCAGGGTCTTGATGACCGCTGCGGCTTTCACCGACATCTTGTGCGCGAGGTCGGCGACGGTGATGGTCTCCGGCACCATGATTTCCCGCACCACCGGTTCGGTCGGTGCCGCGAAGGTCTGCGCGGACTCGACGGAAGACGCCGGCTTGTGGCGCGCGCCTTTGGGCGTATGCCAGCCGGAGGCGCCGCCGACGTCGCCGCGGGTCTTGATGGTGCGCCGCTTGGCGCTCTCATCTTTCCAGATGGTCGTCGTTTTCTTCTTCGGGCTCTTCTTGTCGACCTTCGCCGCGTCGTCGACCTTGGGCTTGTGCAAGGTGCCGTCGGTGGCCGCTGCTGGCGCCGCCTGCTCCGCACCCGGTTTGGCCGGCGCCTGCTTGGCCTGCTTCTCCTCGGCCTCGCGGGCCTCCGCGAGTCTTTTCTCGCGCTCCTGCTTTTCGCGCAATTCTTCCGACTGGCGAGCCATCAGCGCGGCCTGGCGTTTTTGCTCCTGCTCGCGCAACTCGAGTTGCTGCGCATCCACGGTGTGCGGCCGATGCACCGGCGCCGCAGGCGCTGGCGCCGGTGCCGGTGCCGGCGCTGGTTTCTCCTCGACCACCACCGGGACTTCGGGCGGCGCCTCCGCGGCGGCATCGCGTTTGACAAACACGCGCTTCTTCTTGACCTCGACCTGGATGGTGCGCGACTTGCCGGTGGAATCCGACTTCTTGATCTCGGAAGTCTGCTTGCGCACCAGCGTGATCTTGCTCTTGCCCTCGGCCGCGCCGTGCACTTTGCGCAGATATTCGAGCAGCCGCGTCTTGTCCTGCTCGCTCAGCGTATCGTCGGCCTGCTGCTTGTGCACGCCGGCGGCCTTGAGTTGCTCGAGCAGCACCGAAGGCTGGACTTTAAGCTCCCCGGCAAATTGTGTAACGCTAGTTTGCGCCATACCGGTCCCCTACTTCCCTTCCTCTTCTGCGAACCAATGCTCGCGCGCCTTCATGATCAGAGCCTTGGCGCGCTCGGCGTCGATAGCACAGATCTCGGTCAGATCGTCCGTCGCCAGATCCGCCAGGTCGTCGCGGGTCTTGATGCCGGCCTCGGCGAGCTTGGCCGCGAGATGGCTGTCCATCCCGTCCAGGCCCAGCAACTCCGGGTCCACGCCCTCGACTTTCTCTTCGCTCGCGATTTCCTGAACCAGCAGGGCATTGCGCGCGCGACTCCTCAATTCGTTGACGGTATTCTCGTCAAACGCCTCGATTTCCATCATTTCATTGATCGGTACATAAGCGACCTCTTCCAGGGAGGAGAACCCTTCCTGGATCAGGATGTCGGCCACTTCCTCGTCGACGTCCAGTTTCTCGATGAAGGTGCTGCGGATGCCGGCGCTTTCTTCCTGGTGCTTCTTCGCCGATTCCTCTTCGCTCATGAGATTGATGGTCCAGCCGGTGAGTTCCGACGCAAGGCGCACGTTCTGCCCGCTCCTGCCGATGGCGATCGCCAGATTGGCCTCGTCCACCACGACGTCCATGCTGTGCTTCTCTTCGTCGACCAGGATGCTCGATACGTCTGCCGGCGCCAGCGCGCCGATGACAAATTGCGCTGGATCGGCCGACCAGAGCACGATGTCGACGCGCTCGCCGCCGAGCTCGCCCGTCACCGCCTGCACGCGCGAGCCGCGCATGCCGACGCAAGTGCCGATCGGGTCGATGCGCTTGTCGCTGGTGAAGACCGCGATTTTAGCGCGCACGCCCGGGTCGCGTGCCGCCGACTTGATCTCGAGCAGGTTTTCCTCGATCTCGGGAACTTCCAGGCGGAACAATTCGATGATGAACTCCGGCGCGGTGCGCGACAGCACCAGC
>JAJZUK010000173.1 GCA_021847125.1 Pseudomonadota bacterium
TATCGCCATTTTTCGACAGCAGTCCAACCCCTCCCGAGCTTATTCCACGAACCTCCGACTCGGGACACCAGGCGGAACTCCAACCGCGCAAGCCCGACCCTCAATTTTTAACAAGCAACTTATTGGTTGCATATTTTTTGGGCTTGTGCATAATGGCGTTGTGCAACCATTTTGTTGCTTGTTTAAGGACGAAGATCATGGCTTCCCATCCCACCGGCCCGCGCGAGGAATGGCTGCGCGCGCGCATCGAGCTGCTCGCTGCGGAAAAGGCGCACACCCGGCGCGGCGACGAACTGGCCAAGCTGCGTCGCGAACTTCCCTGGGTGCGCGTCGACAAAGACTACCGCTTCGACACCGACGCAGGCGTCACGACGCTCGCCGATCTGTTCCAGGGGCGCTCGCAGTTGCTCGTCTATCACTTCATGTTCGGCCCCGACTACACCGCGGGCTGCCCGACCTGCTCGACCATCGCCGACGGCTTCGACGGCTTCGCCGTCCACTTGGCGCATCACGACGTCATGCTGATGGCGGTGTCACGCGCGCCGCTGGACAAGATCCAGGCGTACAAGCGGCGCATGGGCTGGACGTTTCCCTGGGCTTCGGCGTCCGGCACCGATTTCAACGCCGACTTTAGCGCCTCGTTCAGCGTCGAGCAGCAGCGCGACGGCATCAACTACAACTACCGGCGTGAGCCGCCGATGGCGCAGATTCCGCACCAAATGGGCAAGGACGCCGGCGAGCAATCGCCGCCGGCCCGCAACGCCGCGATGTCCGGCACCGACGTCGCCACCTACATCCGCGAGCGGCCCGGCATGAGCGCATTCATCCGCGAGGACGGTGTGGTCTACCATACCTACTCGACGTACGCGCGTGGGCTCGACAGCTTGTGGGGCATGTACCAGTGGCTCGATCGTGCGCCGTTGGGGCGCAACGAAATCGGCATGTGGTGGCGCCGGCACGACGAGTACACCGAGGCATGAACACGCGAGCTACGGCATTCGGTGGCGCAATGGCAGAGCACCGCTGGCTCGCCGTCGCAGCGCTATTCTTCTGCGCCAGCGTCGCGGCGACGCTCGCCGGCAGCGCAGCGATGGCGACGATGGGCGGCATGACCATGCCCGGCGGCTGGACGATGTCGATGATGTGGATGCACATGCCCGGTCAGGGCTGGGCAGACACCGCCGGCGACTTCATGGGCATGTGGCTCGCCATGATGCCGGCGATGATGCTGCCCGCGCTGATGCCCGTGCTGGCACGTTACCGCCGCGCGCTTGACGGTCAGTTCGGCACCACCCGCGTTGACGCGCTGACCGCGCGCGCGGCATCCGGCTACTTCGCAGTGTGGCTCGTGCAGGGCGCCGTCGTGTTCGCGCTGGGCGCAGTGCTTGCGGCGCTCGTGATGCAATACCCGGCACTCGCCGAACGCGCGCCGCTCGCCGCCGGCGGGCTGCTGGTTGCCGCCGGCGCGTTCCAGATGAGTCGCTGGAAAGCGCGCCGGCTCGCCTGCTGCCGGAGCCTGCCCGCACACAGCTGTGCCCCGTGGATATCCGGTGTGCGCCTCGGCCTCGACTGCAGCGTGTGCTGCGCCGGATTGACCGCCGCGCTGTTCGTCGCCGGCGTGATGGACCTGCGCGCGATGGCGCTCGTCACCCTCGCGATCGGCGCCGAACGTCTTGCACCGCACGGCGAGCGCGTCGCACGAGCGACGGGCATCGTTCTCTTCGGCGTAGCCTTGTGGCTTTATGCCGGCGCTGTCGGAACCTGACAGGGAGCCATGACTCGCACAACGCAATACCTCGTAGCGGCCGGGTTTCGGGTGTGTCGGATATGCGCCACGTTGGCTGCTACGATTCATGCAACGAAAGCAGGGCCCTTGTACATCTGAACCGGTTCGCCGAAGCTTTCCGTGGCATCCTTACGAGCTCGGCGCGGCGGACCATCATTGCGGGCAACGTGCCTGCGCATGAGGAGCAAATATGGACAGCGACACCGACCGCATCGAACGCTCGATTGTCATCAATGCGCCACGCGAGCGCGTGTGGCGCGCGCTCTCGAATGCCGAGGAATTCGGAACCTGGTTCGGCGCCGATCTGAAAGGGCAAAGCTTCGTGCCCGGCCAGCGGGTGCGCGGCAGGATGAGCCAATGCGGCCATGAAAGTGTCTGGTTCGACGTGGTGATCGAGCGCATGGAGCCGCCGGATTTGCTTTCCTATCATTGGCATCCCTACGCCATCGACCCCGCAGTCGATTACGCCGCAGAGGCGCCCACACAGGTGGTCTTCACCCTGCGTGATGCGCCGGGACAGGGCACCTTGCTGACGGTGGTGGAATCCGGCTTCGACCGCGTACCGCCGCAGCGCCGCCTGGAGGCGTTCCGCATGCACGGCCAGGGGTGGGATGCGCAACTGGGCAACATCGCGCGCCATGTCGAAGCGGGGCGGTAAGGGGGCCGGCGCGGCGTCGGATGTCATTGCCGACGATCGCCTGGCTGCCGTTTTCGCGGCGCTGGGCGATCCTACCCGGCTGAAGCTCGTCGCCACGCTGTGCGCCGGCGCCGCGCTGTCCATCGCACAGCTCACCGCAACCACCGCCATCAGCCGTCAGGCGGTGACCAAGCACTTGCAGGTGCTGGCCGATGCCGGCATGGTGCATGACACCAAGTCGGGCCGCGAGCGGCTCTGGCAGTTGGACCCCGCGCAGATCGAGGCCGCGAGGAAGGCGCTCGAACTCATCGGTCGGCAATGGGAGCTCGCGCTGGGCAGGCTCAAGGCACACGTCGAGGCGGATCAGGCGGGCTGAAGGACCCGTCAACGGCTCGGACTGTACCGCAGCTCCGCTTCCTTGGGCGAATCAGCCTGCCGCACGTTCGAGCGCCGCGATGTCGAGCTTTTTCATCTGCAGCATGGCCTGCATGGCGCGCTCGGCGCGGGCGGGATCGCCGAGCAGTTCGATCAGGCGGCGCGGCACCACCTGCCAGCTCACGCCGTAGCGGTCTTTCAGCCAGCCGCATTGCTGCGCTTCGGGCGGACCGCCGGCGCCGAGCTTGGCCCAGTAATAGTCCACCTCGTCCTGGGTCGCACAGTCGATCACGAACGAAATAGCCTCGCTGAACTTGAAGTGCGGCCCGCCGTTGAGCGCGGTAAAAGGCTGGCCGTCGAGTTCGAAGGCCGCCACCATCACCGTGCCGGCGGCGTGACCGTGCACTTCCTGACCGGCGTCGCGGTAGCGCTGGATGTCGGTGATGCGCGAGTTGGGAAAGACCGAGACGTAGAAGCGCGCGGCGTCTTCGGCCTGGCCGTCGAACCAGAACATGGGGGTGATGGTGGGCATGATGGACTCCTTGTCGGATGAGGGACGCGCCGCTTTCGCGGTCGCATGAATATCTCCTGATCAGCCCTCGTAACAGGGCGCCGCTTCGCGCACCTCGACGGTGGCCCATTGCGCGGCTGGGCAGGCGGCGGCAATCGCCAAGGCCTCGTCGCGGTCGGCACAGTCGATGTAGAAAAAGCCGCCGATCATTTCCTTGGCCTCGGCGAACGGCCCGTCGCGCAACTCGGTCTTGCCTTCGCGCCGGCGCACGCGTACCCCCAGGCGGTCGGGCAGCAGGGATGAGACGGCACACAGCTTGCCCTGCGCGGCCAGTTCTTCGCCGAAACGCACCATTTCCTCGTACACGGCGCGGCCCTGTTCGGGCGTGCGCGTCTCGCGCTGGCCGCGCGGCTCGACGATCAACAGCAGGTAGCGCATGGTTCGGCTCACTTGCAAGTTTCCTGCATGGCCGCGCGGATTTGTTCCGGCGTCATGTCGCGCACATGCGTTGCCAGCGACCAGCGGTGGCCGTAGGGATCGACCAACTGGCCGTAGCGGTCGCCCCAGAACATATCGGCCACCGGCATGGTTTCCCTGGCGCCGGCGCCAAGGGCACGGGCGAAGGCGGCGTCCACGTCTTCGACGTAGAGGTGTATGGTCACCGGGCTGCCGTTCAAGGCTTGCGGACCGAGCGAACCCCATTCCGGCATCTCGTCCACCAGCATCAGCGACGAATCGCCGATTTTCATCATGCCGTGCATCAGCTTGCCGTTGGGGCCGGGCAGGCGGCCGCAGTCCACCGCGCCGAAGGCGCGGACGTAGAAGTCCATCGCGGCGTTGGCGTCGCGGCAGACGAGATGCGGGGTAAGGTTGTGCATGCCTTCGGGAATGGGTTTGGGCTGACTCATGATTTGCTCCTGACAAGTTGGTATAGGATTCCGGGCGGCGGGATGCCGCTCAGCCACACGGCGGCCGGGCTCCCGGCACGACGCCGCGGGCCGGAAAAATCAGCGCGCCTGTTCCAGCTTGCGAAAGCGCTCGACTTCGGGCGAGGGCGCGAAATCCTCCATTTCGAACAACTGCCGCACCTCGATTTCAGCCGGCTTTCCCA